>NZ_JACJFC010000033.1:0-27471 GCF_014164385.1 Pseudoalteromonas sp. SG43-3 | reverse complement strand
AACTGGCAAAGTTAGGAGGCTGGAAAGATACCAAGCGCACAGGGCGTGCATCTGTGAAAGTGTTATGGCAAGGATGGCTTAAGTTACAAGCCATCCTGGAAGGCTACGATTTAGCAAAATCTCTTGAGTCAGACTTGTGATCAAGAGACAGCTAATTAGTGGGTTGTTTTATTATGACCGTTAAAATGAATACTTCGCTTAATGGGATAAAAATGTCACATTAAATGTATTTAAATCTTCATATGTAATACATGTTTGCTCATTAGTATTAAGCTCAACCACACCACAGTAAGAACCAGTTATAAACACTTGCCCTGCTTTTAAGTTAATTCCCTTTGCTGATAAGTAATTAACCGCCCAATAAAGTGGATGCTGCGCAAGCTCTGCAGGATGCACACCTGCCAAGTTTAACTCCAGCTCAGCTTGCTTAACATTGATATTTACAGTACTTGCGTTATACGCTTTGGCTTTATCTATTTGTGGGCCTAAATACACGCCTTGATTAGATAGGCCATCGGCCAGTTTTTCAATGTGAGTGCTTGGAGTGTTTTCATCAAACCTTTTTTGAATAAGCTCAAGTGCTAAATGGGCGCTGGCAAATGCAGTATCTACGTCTTCATTTGTATAGGTTTTATTACTAGGTAAATCGCTTTGTAAAATAAATGCAATTTCTGGTTCAATAAGCGCTTTATTGTTTGTTGTATACAGTTGGCAATTTTCAGCTTGTTTTATAGGTGCATGTAAAAGAGGCGCTAATATAATTGAGCCATCATCTAAAGGCAGCATACACTTCCAGCCATATACAGTTTGATCATTTAAATAAATCATCAACTTTTGTACTTCTATCGCATCGTCAGTCGAGTCTAGTACTAACTCTTTAGGAAAATTTGAACGTGCTGGGTTTTCTTCTCTTTGTGCTAATAAGTGAGTAGCAATTAGTTTTAGCTGTATTGAGTTGTTCACATAAATCTCTTTAAAATACGTTACTGGTTAAGCAGTAAATAGGAAGGGTTATATTATTAATGTATTAGCTTAGGCATTAGAACATCATGTTAAATGCCTATAATTAAAATTATATTTAAAACAAAGCGTGGTAATTATTTAAGTATCAATAGATTTAAGCGATCGTAAGAATAGCCCTAAGCCGCCAAACGCTAAAATTATAATAACAATCAAATCAAACGACGTCATAGTTCGCATACTAAATCGAACACTCGATATAACGCCAAATATGAGTGCGGTTAACGAGCCAAGAGATAGCACCCAGCCTAAAATATTTTTAGAATTATAAAAAATCAGACCTACACCAAAAATAAACGGGATCATAACCATGCCGCCTGTAACGCCAAAGCCACCTAAAGCATTAACACTATAAATGCGAGAACTTAGTCCAAAATTAGAGGTCACCGAAATTGCGTTTAGCAGCATATAAAAGCCACCGCACATCATAATCAAACCAATAAAAAAATGCCCAATACCACCAGAGCTTCCACCCGCACCTTTCATTATTAATTATTCCTTTTATATTTATAACTTAATTGTTTTAGATGGTAATTGCTCGAGTATTAACATTGACCGCAATCTACATAATCAATCAGTGCACACGCGAAAACACTTATCGCGTAATTACATGCCAAATAACATAAAACCAAGATAAAAAACCGTGCAAAATTGCCCATAACACAGACTCATTAGCACTCCATGAAATAGCAATTGCTAGGGCCGTACCAAAAGAGACTCCATATTTTACTATTTCATTTCTTGAGTTTCTCATTAGTTATATTCCTAATTTTTAACTTATACCAATCTGCTTATATATGGGGTCTATTTAACGTTAAGAAAATTACGCTAGAACTAGGCAAAAATTTTTATATCTAGTTGTTCTAAATAAAAAATTTTTAACGACGTTATAGTGCAATTTAATTCGTTAAATTGATCAAAGATTTATGCAGGTTGGTATTATTAGCTGCTTGATTTGCTTACTAAAACTGACAGCTCTTTACCATCAATATTAATACTTGCTTCTTTGCCTATTTCAACAATTAAAGAGGGAGCCATATGTTTTCCACCTAGTTTTAGGTCAGTTACTAAACTAACAGTAGAATCATCAATTGGCGTTACTGTAAGAGCAAAACTATACGAATTATCAACTGAAACTGTCGCCTCTTCGTTTGAATTGACTACTAAAATAGGTGAACCAATTAAGTTTTTATTATCATAAAATTTAGCATTCACTACAAAACTATCATTAGCTTGTGCAAATGAGGCAAAGCCTAACAACGCTACTATTGCGATTAATTTTTTCATTATTATCTCCATATAAATTATACAGTTTAAAGCTATTAAGGCTTTATTGGCTGTGATTTTTTAGCTAGCAATTTACCAGCTAATGATTAAAAACTTATGTTTTAGCTCTGATGACATAACCAACGCCCAGCGAACTAATATAGAGCAACACTCCAAATACACTAATATCAATGAGTAGCTTTAGAATGTCAAAAGTATCTGTAAACACAAGATACTCAAAAGCAAATAAGTGAAATATGACTTTTGATCCAAAATACGCAGTTAATAAAGGGATTACAAAAATAAGAATTGATTGATTAGATTTATTAATTTCCATACCCATGTCTCCATTATTAGTTTAATTAACTCAGCTCTAAAAATATAACACACAAAAAATATATAAATAGTTTGCTATTTTAAGCCTCACATTGAGTACCACTCGAACTATTTACGGCTGACTAAAATGCCATGTTATATTTCTATAATTTACACCAGAGAATTTTAATGTAAACAACAAATTAAATAGGCTATTTATTAGAGTGGGTTGTGATAGCAAAACGACTTTTAATAAAGTTATGAACCTCTTTTGATTTCGACGCACTGTGCATTAACAAAAAAGAGTCCTAATAGGTTTCATTGATATTGGCGAAGTTGAGTATTTAGGCAGGTTGGAGTGTAAGAATAAAAGGTGATGTAAGTTAACAGCACCTATTTGAGTATTTACTTTATGATATGTAATTTAGCTAAGTATTTTAATACGTACCATAATAGGCACTATAAAAAGAATTTAACCAATTGATTTATATACATCAATACTACTATTGGTTAAAAGCCCAGTAACTTGCGTACCAAACGCTTTAAAGTGTGGCTCGTTTTTATGCGCTTCAAAGTGCTCATCAGACGCCCATTGTTCGCTAACAACGTAATCGGTATGTTCATCATCACTTTTTACCGATAGTTCATAACGTAAGCACCCTACTTCTTGGCGCGATGACTTTTGTAAGTTTTCAAGTGCTGTAAGCATCACATCTGCATCAATATTTTTGCACGACAGTGCAGCTATAACCGTTAACATGTGTATTCCTTTTAAAAGTTAAGGTGTAGATAATCTACACCTTAAAATATTTAGTTTAACTTTGCGTTTGAGATAAGTTTATTGATCCCACTGCGGCGCAAAGTCTGGTGTTGCTTGGCGGTCGCCACAATCTAGGCCATCAATGCGGGCTATGTCTTCATCATCTAACTTAACGTGGTCGTTAAAGTTATCTTCTAAGTTTTTGCGCTTAGTTGATGATGGAATTGTCGTCATGCCGCTTGCGTTAACCCATGCTAAAACAACTTGTGCTGGACTTGCATCGTGCTTGTTAGCAATGTCGATAATGGTTTTATCTTTAAGTACTTTACCTACTACAAATGGCATGTACGCAGTTACATGTATATCGTGCTGAGCACAAAATGCACGCAATTTAGTATTAGTTAAATATGGGTGAACCTCAATCTGATTGGTAAATATTTCACGCGAGTCAAGTGTTTGCATTGCTTCATTTAAGTTTGCAATGGTGAAGTTTGATACACCAATGTGCTTAGTTAAACCAAGCTGCTTCGCTTTTAGTAATTCAGTGAGGTATTCACTCATTGGCTCGTCGTTAGCAGGCGATGGCCAATGAACTAGCAGTAAGTCGACCGAATCAACTTGTAGCTTTTCAAGTGACTTTTTAACGCTTGGGATAAAGTCGCTTTTATTTAATTTGTTATTCCACACTTTGGTGGTTAAGAATATTTCACTGCGCGGAATATTACTATCTTTTATGGCTTGACCTACTTGCTCTTCGTTGCCATAAATTTGTGCGGTATCAATATGGCGAAACCCAACTTCGAGTGCCATTTTTACTGAGTTATAGGCAGTGTCGCCCTCTAAGCGGAATGTTCCCATACCTAGTTCTGGCATTTCTATTACACGTTTTGTCATGGTTTATCCTTATAAAATAATCGGTTTTGAAATACAAACTTTTAAAAGTTTTACGAAATACACCTTTTACTTCTTATTACGACTGTCACTTAAAAATCTATGACCTCATAACAGGTATGAGGTCATTAATTTTAGTTTCAAGGTTAGGGTCTGTTAATCTTTAGAGATTACATTTGCAGCAGTGTATTTGGTATTTAGGCAAGGCAGAGCCTATGCAGTGTGGTTGTTCCACATTAATAGGCGATAACGCAGCATAAATGCCAAATACGCGCTGCCTTTAGGTTCTTCCTAGGGTGGATTTACTCTTTGTCCCTAGATTGAACAAATTTAATCCTAAAAGGTCAACAGACCCTGCTAAGGCTTTATGCTTGCTGAATTTCACGTTTATCAAGCATACCGCTGTAGCGTGTAACACCAAGTGCTAAAACAGAGATAACGGCGCCTATCCATGCTGTATCTTGCAGGGTCATGTTCTCTACTACGCTACCACCAATAATTGAGCCAAGTGCAATACCAATATTAAATGCGGCTATGTTTAAACCTGATGCAACATCTACCGCATTGGGCGTGTGCTTTTGCGCTTGCTTTACTACATAAAGTTGCAAGCCTGGCACATTACCAAAAGCAAATGCGCCCCAGACTAAAATAGTAAGTACAGCGGCAATTTTTGATTCCATCGTAAAGGTAAATATCAGTAAAATAATACTCAAAGCGCTGAATATAATGCTCAGTGCGCTAATTGGGCCGCGTTTGTCGGCCAACTTTCCACCCCAAATATTACCTACCGCTACCGATACACCGTAAACAAGCATTATTAAAGCAATAGCCGAAGGCGCAAAACCTGTTTGTTGCTCTAAAATAGGTGCTAAATAAGTAAACGCTGTAAACGTGCCGCCATAGCCCAATATCGTCATTAAATACACCAGTAATAAACGCGGTTTTACGATTACTTGTAGTTGCTCTTTAAACGTCGCTGGTATTGATTGTTTTAAATTTTTTGGCACTAAAATAGAGCTGCCGATTAATGCAATTAAACCTAATAGCGACACAACTAAAAACGTTGCACGCCAACCAAAGTGTTGTCCAATCCATGTACCTAGTGGCACACCAGTTACTAGTGCTACAGTAAGCCCGGTAAACATAATGGCTATTGCACTGGCTTCTTTGTCTTTGCTTACTAGGCTAGTGGCAATCATCGATCCGATTGAAAAAAACACACCATGGGCAAGCCCCGTTAAAATGCGCGCAAGTATTAATGTTTCGTAACTTGGCGCTTGCCATGCGAGTAAGTTACCTAAAACAAATAAGCCCATTAAGCTTATTAGTACCACTTTACGATTCCAACGACCCGTTAAAGCCGTTAGCACCGGCGCACCGATGGCAACGCCAACCGCATATAAACTTACAAGCAAACCTGCTGAAGGTAGGCTTACGCCTAAGTCGTTTGCAATGGTGGGTACTAATCCCACTATTACAAACTCAGTTGTTCCTATTGCAAATGCGCTTAAGGTAAGCGCCCACAAAGCCAATGGCATAGTTATATCCTCATTAATATTTGAAGAATGTAGTTTGGCTAAAATATCGTTTGCAAAAAATAGCATTAGTGACAAAATACTTTTGTTAATAATGCAAAGATGGTGTTGGTATATTTATGGCTGTTCATTCAAAAACTGAAGATTTAGAAACGTTTATAACGGTAGTCGATTGCGGAAGCTTTTCGGGGGCGGCTAATTTGCTCGATCAACAGGTGGCTAAAGTGTCGCGAGCTGTATCACGCCTTGAAAATACACTGCAATGCACTTTGCTAAACAGAACAACACGCCGATTAGAGCTTACCGAAGAAGGCCATACTTTTATAAAATATGCGCGCGAAGGGTTAAATACGCTTTATACCGGTGAAGAAGCCATAAAGCTTTTAAAACAAGCGCCAAGTGGCAAGCTGCGAATAGATGCGGCAAGCCCTTTTGTATTGCACCAACTTACGCCTTTAATTGGCGAATTTGCCAAGCAATACCCCCACATAATGCTTGATATAACCTCGCACGACAGCATTATTGATTTACTTGAACATAAAACCGATTTAGCCATACGCATTGGTGATTTAAAAGACTCAAACTTACATGCTCGTAGACTTGGCAGCAGCCAGTTGCGTATTGTAGCCAGCCCAGAATATATAAATAATAACAAAGCAATTGCGCAAATTGATGACTTACAAAATCATAAGTTAATTGGTTTTAGTGACTCTCCTAAATTAAACAATTGGCCGTTAGTAAAGCCCGCTTTATTTACGTTTTCGCTTAGCGCAAGCAGCGGCGAAACAGTGCGCCAACTATGTATTGCAAACCAAGGTGTGGCGCTACTTTCTCACTTTATGATTGGCAATGACCTAAAAACAGGTAAATTAGTTGAAGTGTTACCCAGTGCAGTTAGCTCACCTAATAACCGAGAAATTGTACAAGCCGTGTATTATAAAAATAGTGCTGTATCGTCTCGCATTACAGCATTTTTAGATTTTATAAAACCCAGGCTTAGTTTATAAATTTTGGGCATTGATGTGCTTATCAAATATTTCACATTATTTTTTGACGCTTTTGAATAATCAAAAAGTATAAATAATAAAAGTCGTAATTAAAGGTATTAATCAAAATGGATTCTTTAACGCAGGTAGCATTAGGTAGTGCTGTAGGTTATGCGGTATTAGGCAATAAAATAGGTCGAAAAGCCGTTTTATGGGGAGCAATTTTAGGCACACTCCCTGATTTAGATGTATTTTTGCCATATGGTGGCTCTGTAGAAGCATTTACTTACCACCGTAGCTTTAGCCATTCGTTATTAATACATTTATTAATTAGCCCGCTCATTGTATGGCTAATATTAAAAATACACGCGGGAATGCAAATTTATAAAGTGCGCTGGTTTTGGCTCGTATTTTTAAGTTTATCTACACATGCCATATTAGACAGCCTAACGGTATACGGTACACAATTACTTTGGCCTTTTACTGAGTACCCCTTTGCGGTTTCTAGTGTGTTTATTATTGACCCCGCTTACACGCTTCCTTTATTAATTGGCGTAATATGTACGCTAATACCCAAAATAAAAGCAGCAACGGCTTATCGTATAAATGCAGCGGCTTTAGTTTTAAGTAGTCTATATTTATTTTGCGCTTTAATTTTAAAAGTAAATATTGATGACAAAGTAAAAACGGCTCTCAACAACAGGCAAATACCAGTAAATGCGTATGTTAGTACGCCTGCTCCGCTAACCACTTTGCTGTGGCGTATTGTTGTGATGTCTGACGGACAATACTACGAAGGTTATGCATCAGTATTTGACGCGCCCAGCGATGTTACATTAACGCCTTATCAAACAACGCCTTCATTGTTAAATAATATTAGCGATGAATGGGCTATAAAACGCTTGCAGTGGTTTACTAAAGGGTTTTATTCGGTGCGCCAACAGCAAAGCAATATTGTACTTTCTGATTTACGTATGGGCATGGAGTGCAACTATGTGTTTAATTTTGTAGTGGGTCAAAAAAATGATTTAGAGGTGAGCATTGGTAACTTTGAAAAAATAAGTCAAAGACCAAACTTAAACAATCTTCATAAAATATGGGACAGGATTTGGCAACCAAATGTGTCTTTAGCATCACCCGCTGCAAAAAATGACTGCAATAGCCAATAACTACCTATTATAAGATTCGTACTAGCATGAGGAAGTTAAGTGAAGTTCAAGCAGCAATTAAACTAAATAGCTCACTAAAGTGATTGCTGCTTTTTTTGCTGATACATTGCAACATCAGCATCTTGAATCATATCCTCAACCGATTTACCTGTATCGTATTTAAAGTGTGTTACCCCTACACTGTAATCAATTTTGTATGGCTTATTTAAGGTATTATTGGCATGCGCAATTGCATCCGCAAACCTTTGTAAAACAAACTCAGCTTTTGTTTCATCTAAATCACTTAGCATTACTACAAACTCATCTCCGCCAAGTCTGCCTATTACTTCACAATCACAAAATGAACTAAGCATAATTTGCGCAAATTTATTCAATACAAAATCGCCTTCGTGGTGTCCATAAACATCATTAATTTGTTTAAACTTATTAAGATCAAACAATATAAACGACATTGATACTTTGTTTCGCCTACATACATTTAGCGTATGCTCAGCAAGGTTCAAAAAGCCACGCCGGTTAGAGATTCTTGTTAACTCGTCAATTGTAGCTAGTTGAATTGATTGAATCTCTTGCTCAACCAATGTGCCTAAATCTCTTAGTAATTGTTTTTCTTCATCATTAAGGTGTCTAGGTTTATTATCGGCAAGGCATAAAGTGCCTATAATAACCCCTTGCCTTAATTTTAAAGGAAAGCCTGCATAAAAGCGTACCTTAGGATCGCCTGCAACAAAAGGGTTATCATAAAACCTTTTATCTTGGGCTGTATCTGGGATTATTAAGAGCTCGTCTTGATTTATGGTATGGCCACAAAATGAGGTTTCGCGAGGAAGCTCAGGCGCATCAAGCCCCTGCCTAGATTTAAACCATTGGCGGTCTTCGTCAATTAAAGTAACCAATGAAATAGAAACATTAAACATACGCTTGGCAATACGAGTAACACGATCAAAGCGCTCTTCATGCGACGTATCTAGAATTTTTAATGTTTTTAACGCATGTAATCGCTCTGCTTCGTTACTTGGGATCTCAGGTTTAATCATTAAAGCTCAATTAATTTTAAGTGTTTTATGAATTACGAAATGGGAGCGAATATTTTCGAGTATATAACCCATAAACTTATTTAAATTATAAACAGTCTGTCTATTAAAACTAGAACATTACCTTAAAATAGCAATAAATACTTATGAATATCAGTAAGTCGTACCTAAATAAAGATAAGATTAAATCCGCAAAAAATTATGATGAAAACAGGTGGGAGTAATGGTTGATACAACATTACTACTTTCTAGTTAAAAAGTAGTAGTGGCTATTTAGTTTTATTTAAATAACCACTGGATTTGGCATACTTACAAAAATAAACACTTTAATTTTGGTGCTCATATTGTCCACGGTAAACTTCAAATACTTTTAAAACAGTATGTTGCTCTTTAGTTAGGTTATCAAACCAAGTATCAAACAGCTCATCATCTTCTTGCTCACTAAGTGCCATATACCTTGCTAGTAACTCTACAATATCATTGTGGTTGCAGGTTAACGGATTTACTTGTTGCGCCAAGGTACTGTGGTCGCGCTCTCTTAGGGTTTCCATCACCCCTTGGTCAATTTGTTCTTGTTGTTGTGTTGCGTCACTCATACATAACCTCTGTAATAACTTTATAACCGTATTTGTTAACGTTTTAACTCTTAAATATAGTTATAACAGCCTAAACGCCAATAGCCAGCATTTTTAATTCAAGTGCTTATTTTTTGATTTATTTGCACAAATAGCCAGCAATTACGCCCCTTTTGGGGAGCATTTAAATAATTTGCAATGAGAGAATAAATACGTTAAATTAAAATGATACACTATCACATATCATTTATTGAGGCGTATTATGAAACCAAATATTCATCCTGATTACCAAGTGGTTGCTTTTCACGATACTGCTGCCGATTCTTACTTTATTATTGGCTCAACCATTAAAACAAGCCGCACAGTAGAAATAGACGGTAATACTTATCCATATGTACCTATTGACGTATCAAGTGACTCACATCCATTTTATACAGGCAAGCAAAAAACTGTTGCTACAGATGGCCGTGTTGCACAGTTTAACCGTCGTTTTAAAAGTTTATCGACTGTTAAAAAGGAAAAGGTATGAAAGTATTAAGTTCCCTAAAAAGTGCGAAGCAACGCCCGGGGTGTCAAATTGTAAAACGCAAAGGTCGTGTATTTGTAATTTGCAAAAACAACCCACGCTTTAAAGCAGTACAAGGAATGAAAAAGAAATAAGTTAAGCCGTGGGGCACTATACATAATTAGGTAGCCTGTTAAAGCTACCTAATTCAGGGAGGATTATTTTACCACTACTGAAAACTCTGGCACTGCCTGAATTACTTTTTTTACCGTACAGGTATTAACGGCTGCAATAAGCGCCTTTTTATATTTATCAGGAAAACCGTCTGGTAGGTTAATCTCAATTGAAAATAACTTTTTACCGTTATCATCTACATTTTCATTATTTTGAGTAAGCGTCATACCTTGCGTTGAAATATCACGCTGCTCACAAAATTTACGTGCATAAAAACCTGCACATAAAACCATACTTACTAAAAAGTAATCAAACGGTTCTGGGTGCTCTGCGTTGCCACCAGCGTTTACACTTTGATCGCTGATTACTTCTAGGTCGCCAAATTTAGCGCTTTGCTTTTGGCCTTCTAACATTGAAACTGAAATTTCCATTGTGTTTCCTTATATTTATTGCTGCAGATACTTTTAACGCAATTAGCTTAAAAGTAGCGACTAAAGATACATATAGTTTAGGTTTATGAACCGAACAGTAATTCAAAGAACCCTGGAGGCTCATGTAGCTCATGATATTTTTTACGTAAATTATCTATATTTTTTAACGGTTCTTTTGCTGCACTTAGACCCTGCTCATTCGCTGCTTTTTTTGCAAGCTCAGCTTGGGCAATTACTTTATCAAGGCCCTGCAATGACTGCTCAGGCTTTTTGTAAAACTTACCTGTTTTACTTACTTTTACTAGCTTTATAAATTCATCAATCGCAGTATTAAATTCACTAAGTTGAGTTGCCTGTACTGCTTGTTTATACGCAAGGCCCGTATTTTTCATATTTATTTCAAGATCGACAGGTTCCTCGGCTAAAACCAATGAGCTAAATAATAACGCAATATTTAATAAGAAATATTTCATGAACAACCTTATGAATGAAAGACACCTAATTGTATCAATTAAAGTAAAAAAAGTAACTCTACTGCTTGAACTTTGGAAGCTATCTGTAAAGCCCCTTTACAGTTTGTATTAGCGGTAAAAGACAGAACTTAATCTTGAATTTATGAAAATAAATTATCAAGCTAACCCTATACGATACAAACCTCAAAAGTAACA
Organism: Pseudoalteromonas sp. SG43-3; assembly: GCF_014164385.1. Lineage (NCBI taxonomy): Bacteria > Pseudomonadati > Pseudomonadota > Gammaproteobacteria > Alteromonadales > Pseudoalteromonadaceae > Pseudoalteromonas > Pseudoalteromonas sp. SG43-3. The sequence goes on along the minus strand of NZ_JACJFC010000033.1, from coordinate 16,142 downwards.
AAACAATCCCCAAAAACACAACTATAAAACCATGGAAATAAACATATAAATATTTATACTTTTAAAAATCAATAAGTAAAAAACAATAAAAAAGACAAACAAGTTACAAAATATAAACACATTGCCAATAGAGCAAACAAGAAGTTAACCGAAACATTTTAAACCATTGTTTTAACTACATTTTAACAACCCACTTGTCTTCTTTATTTGTAGGTTCAGCGATAATCCATTGCCTAAAAAACTGCAAGTGTTAAATCTGGGTGCGCAATGTAAACTTTGTATACAAATAATTACTAACATGAATTTTATATTGCACTTAAGTTTAAAAAAACAACTAATTCATCTAGGGGATAATATGAAATCTTATAACCAGCTCTCAAGCGGCATAAAAACAGCTCTCTGTTTAAGTGCAATTGGTTTGGCGCATACTTCTATTGCAGCAGATGCTGAGGATACAAAAATAGAACGAGTTGAAGTAACAGGTTCAAAAATCAGCCGAGTTGGTGCAATTGCACCTGCACCTGTAACTGTAATTACTGGTGAACAACTTCTTAATACTGGTGCAGTGAATATCGGTGAAGCGTTAAATAAACTACCAGCACTAGGTAACACATATTCTTTAGCAAACTCAGGCCGCTTTATTGGTACTGCAGGTCTAAATATTCTTGATTTACGTAACATGGGTACTGACCGTACGCTTGTACTTGTAAATGGTAAACGCCATGTTTCGAGCTCAGCAGGCTCACAATCTGTTGACACTAATACTATACCAAGCGTATGGGTTGAGCGTGTAGAAATTGTAACAGGCGGTGCATCTGCTGTTTACGGTGCTGATGCTGTAACAGGTGTTGTTAACTTTATTTTAAAAGATAATATTGAAGGTTTAGACTTTACTGTAACTAAAGGCGTTTCAGATTTAAGTGATTACAACAATGAAAAGGCAACCTTTTCATATGGTAAGAACTTTGATGATGGCCGTGGTAATGCTGCATTTGCAGTTGAATACTCAGCTCAAGACTCTTTAAATGCGTTAGATCACCCTTGGACTGATGGTTCATACTCAAGTCTACGTAACCAAGCCCAAAACGATTCTAATAAAGACGACCCTAATTTTCCTGATAAGATTTATACGCCAAATGCTGGTTACTACGCAATTAATAACGCAGGCGTATTTAGCCTAGGTAATGGTTATGTAAATACATTTAATGCAGATGGCTCTCATCGTGACATTTATACTGGTGACAACGTTGACGGTCTTCTATGTGCAGATTGTGATTCGTTTAACCTAGCCCAGTTTGACGAGATACAACCAAAATTCGAACGTTACAATGTTAACTTTAAAGTTAACTATGATGTAACAGACGATTTAAATGCTTATTTTGAAGCCAAATACGTAAACAGTGAAGGTGAAAGCATTGGCCAACCCGCATTTTTCTTTGGCGATCCACGTAATACCATACAAATTGATAACGCATATTTAGACCCAAGTGTTAAGAAGCTTATGGAAGAAGCTAATGATGGTGAAGGCGTAGAATCAATAAATGTACTTCGTATGATGACTGATTTAGGTCGTCGCATTGAAAACAATACACGCGAAACAACACGATTTGTAGCTGGCCTTAAAGGTACGGTCTTTAGTGATTGGGATTTAGATGCATCTATTGTACGTGGTAAAACAGAATTAGAACGCGTCAATGGCGCGAATATGATTCTTGAAAATTACTCTAACGCACTTGATGCGGTAGATGATGGCAATGGTAATATTGTATGTAGAAGTGAAGCAGCACAAGCTGAAGGCTGTGTTCCTGTAAATATTATGGGCTTTGGTGCGCCAAGTGATGAAGCAATTGACTACATTAATACTGTTTCTACAGGTACATCTGAAATCACTCAAACTGTAGTATCTGCTTCTTTGGCCAATGGTGGATTATTTGAATTACCTGCAGGTTATGTAGGTATGGCTTTTGGTGTTGAATACCGTAAAGAAGAAAGTGAAACAAAAGAGCCAAATAATGCTGAAGGCACATTCTTTAATGCACTTGGTGAAGACAAAGGCGACTTTGATGTAAGTGAAATTTTTACAGAAGTATCAATTCCACTACTTTCTGATATGCCATTTGTTCAAGACTTAGTGCTGGATGCAGCTGTACGCTACGCTGATTACAGCACAATTGGCGATGCAACTAGCTGGAAATTAGGGCTTGATTGGACTCTAAACGATGAGCTTCGTTTTCGTTTAACACAATCAGAAGCGCTAAGAGCGCCAAATATTGGTGAAATTTTTGGTGCACCGAGCCAAACTTTCTACAGTGTCGACGATCCTTGTCAAGCTGATAACTTAAATGATTTACAAAACAGTAGTACACGCCGTGCCAACTGTGCTGCATTAGGTGTGCCAGAAGGTTTTGATTCTGACTATGATTCACAAACACTTGAAGGTTTACAAAGCGGTAACCGAGATGTGAAGGGTGAAGAATCTACAAGTACTACTATTGGTCTAGTTTACCAACCAGAGTTTATTGAAAACGCAACACTTACTATCGATTACTGGAAAATTGAGCTTGAAGATGCAATCTCGACTATCAGTGCGCAAGATATCCTAGATCGTTGTGTTGATAGCGGCTCAGGTATTTCAAATCAATATTGTAGTCTTATTACACGTGATGCAAACAGTGAGATTTCGTTAATTCAAAACTCAGTGCTTAATGTGTCAGGTCAAGAAGCATCTGGTGTTGACTTTGAATTAGGTTACGACTTTGATGCGCTTGAAGGTAGCTTTAAAACACGCTTTATTGGTACATATTTGATTGAGCGTAAAGAGTTCCCATTCCAAGATGAGCCTAGCGACTACATTGAATATGCGGGCGTTACAGGTGAAGCGCAATGGCAAGCTAACTTAAATATAGAATACAGCTACGAAAACTTATACACATCTTTGAGCACTCGTTATATCGAAGAAGTAAGCTTATACACAGATCAAGATTTAAGCGATAACCCCAATCCAAATAGTTTAACTACTTTTGGTACATACATAATTACTGACATGACAGTCGGTTATAACTTTGATAACGGTGTTGGCTTAAAAGTGGGTGTAGATAACCTATTCAATCGTGAGTTACCTTATGGTACACGTGGTGATGGTAGCGGAAGTGCTAGCTACGATAATATAGGGCGTTTTGGTTACATTACTTTTTCATATAAAATGTAAGTTTTATTGTTAATAAAAGGTCCATAAACTGGGCCTTTTTTACTTTTCAAAGATGAAATTTACTCATTTTATATTTATTAGCAACAAAAATAGCGTATTTTAAATTACTTCACGACAACATGAAATTACATAAATAAAACATTAAAGACTAATAAACCTTCTATTAAAATTTATTAATTAACTAACCTTCTCCTAAAAAATTAATATGAAAGCCATAAAAAAGTTCATTATTAACACTCAAATGAAAACAAAAAACACTACATGATAATGAAAAGTGCATAGACAATAAAAAACCTTATTTTTAGTTACAAACTCATATCAAATAATTAAAATTATAAATGTAAAAAACGCAACAAACTGAACTTTATAAAAATTGATACAGAAATAACTCATTTGAATCCATCAAGTTACCTCTCTTCTATTACTGGTTTCCCCGTGCAATAATCGCCGCCCTCATAACAAAAGTTATAGGTTTTTATCTAATACAGACTGTATTAAGTAAAAATAAATATTGTATTAAATTACTATAAAATGTCCTTTGGGAAACACATGAAACGTCATAATTTACTTTCTACTAGCATTAAATGTGCATTAATTACTGCTGCTGCAACAGCAAGTAATTCTGTGCTTGCACAAGATGAGCAAGCAACAAAAATTGAACGCGTTGAAGTAACGGGTTCACGTATTTTACGTGAAGGTGCTATTGCACCTGCACCAGTAACAGTTATAAGTGGCGAGCAGCTAATTAATACAGGCGCTGTAAACATTGGTGAAGCGCTAAACAATTTGCCAGCACTTGGCAATACATATTCTATGGCTAACTCAGGCCGTTTTATTGGTACTGCTGGTTTAAATATTCTTGATTTACGTAACATGGGTACAGACCGTACCTTAGTACTTGTAAATGGTAAGCGTCATGTATCAAGCTCTGCAGGTTCTCAAGCTGTGGATACCAATACTATTCCAAGTGTATGGGTCGAGCGTGTAGAAATTATCACTGGTGGTGCATCCGCTGTATATGGAGCTGACGCGGTAACAGGTGTTGTAAACTTTATATTAAAAGACAACATTGAAGGTATGGATTTTAGTGTTACCCGAGGTTTTGCCGATTTAAACAGCTACAACAACGAAAAAGCGACGTTCTCGTACGGCTCTAATTTTGATAACGGCCGTGGTAATGCCGCTTTTGCTATTGAGTACTCTGGCCAAGATTCATTAAATGCACTTGACCACCCTTGGACTAGTACTTCGTTTAGTAGTTTACGTAATCAAGCCCAAACAGATGCAAACAAAGATAGCGCAGCCTTCCCTGACAAAATCTTAACACCTAATGCTGGTTATTACGCAATTAATAACGCCGGTGTTTATGCACTTGAAGATGGATATACTAATAGCTTTAACGCCGACAGTAGCGCTCGCGACTTATACATAGGTGATAATGTAGATGGCTTGTCATGTGCAAACTGTGATTCGTTTAATCTTGGTCAATTTGAAGAGATTCAACCTGAGTTCGAGCGCTACAACGTAAACTTTAAAGTTAACTACGATGTTACCGACGACTTAAATGTCTACTTTGATGCAAAATACGTAAACAGCCAAGGCGAAAGCATAGGCCAACCTGCATTTTTCTTTTTCGACAGCGACAATAGCATTAAAATCGACAACCCTTACCTAGACCCAGCCATCAAAGCACGTATGGAAGAGGAAGGTGTTGATTCAATCATGGTTAACCGCATGATGACCGACCTTGGCCGCCGCATTGAAAACAATACGCGTGAAACAACGCGCTTTGTTACCGGCTTAAAAGGGACTGTATTTGAAGATTGGGAATTAGATACATCAGTTGTTTATGGCCAAACTGATCTAGAGCGTGAAAACGGCGCTAACATGATTTTAGCCAACTACTTTAATGCACTTGATGCCGTTGAAGATACAAATGGTAACGTAGTATGTCGTAGCGCTGCTGCACAAGCTGACGGATGTGTGCCTGTAAACATTATGGGTTTTGGCGCACCATCTCAACAAGCTATTGATTACATAAATACAGTATCAGTTGGTACCTCAACAATTAAGCAAACGGTTGTTTCTGGCTCACTTGCTAATGGCGCTATTTTTGAATTACCAGCAGGCTATGTAGGTGTTGCATTTGGTGCCGAGTACCGTAAAGAAGAAAGCGAAACAAAAGAGCCAGATAACGCAGAAGGTACTTTCTTTAACGCACTGGGCGAAGATAAAGGCTCGTTCAACGTACGCGAAGTATTTTTTGAAGCGACGATGCCAATTTTAACTGACTTACCGCTTATCCAAGATTTAGTATTTGACACTGCAGTACGTCATGCTGACTACAGTACTATTGGCGAAGCAACTAGCTGGAAACTTGGCCTTGATTGGACTGTAAATGATGAGCTACGTGTACGTGTAACTCAATCTGCAGCACTTCGTGCGCCAAACATTAGTGAAGTATTTGGGGCAGCAAGTCAAACTTTCTACAATGTAGACGACCCGTGTCGCGCCGACAACCTAGGTGACTTATCAAACGGTGCAACACGTACTGCAAACTGTGCCGCATTAGGTGTAGCGAGTGACTTTAACTCAGGTTACGATGCAGCCTCATTAGATGGTTTAACTAGCGGTAACCGCGATGTAAAAGGCGAAGAGTCAACAAGTACAACTGTAGGCATTGTTTACCAACCAGAGTTTTTAGAAAACGCGCTGCTTACTATTGATTACTGGGAAATTGAACTTGAAGATGCGATTGACACAATCGACGCGCAAGACATTCTTGATCGCTGTGTTGATAGCGCAACAGGTATAAACAATCAGTACTGTAACTTAATTACACGTAATGCTAATGGTGAAATTACTTTAATACAAAACTCTGTATTAAATGTTGCCGGCCAAAAAGCATCAGGGATAGATTTTGAACTAGGTTACGACTTTGACGCGCTTGAAGGTAGCTTCAAAACCCGCTTAATTGGTACTTACTTAATTGAACGTAAAGATTACCCGTTCCAAGACGACCCTAGTAACTACATTGAATACGCAGGTACTACAGGTGAAGCTAAGTGGCAAACTAACTTATCTGTAAGCTATGTTATGGATAACTTTTTCTCAACAGTTGAAACACGCTTTTTAAGTGAAGTAGATTTATATACAAATGTTGAGCTTGAAAGTAACTCGAACCCAAGTAACCAAATGTCTTACGGTAAATACTTTATTACCGATATGACTGTTGGTTACAACTTCGATAGCGGCTTAGGCGTTAAAGTAGGTGTTGATAATCTATTTAATCGTAAACTTCCGTACGGTTCACGTGGTACAAGCGCAGGTAGCGCAAGTTACGATAACATTGGCCGCTTTGGCTACATTAACTTAAGCTACAGCTTATAATTAATAAAATAACTTATTAGGGCGTGTTGATCATTGGTGGGTGAATTTTCAGCAGTATGTTTGGTTTTTAGGCAAGGCAGAGCCTATGTAGTGTGGTTATTCCCCATAAATAGGCGATAACGCAGCATAAATACCAAACATGCGCTGCCCGAAGGGTTCTTTCTAGGGGCGATTAACTCTTTGTTGCCTACATGGATGTAGGTAAGGGGCGTGAGCAGGACGCGGAAGCTTTGCTCGGTTTTTACTTATTCTTACATGGATGTAAGCCAGTAGGGTAACGCAGGAGCAGTTACCGAGCCCACTAGGTTACAAACCTCGCGTCGCGATTTAATCGCCCCTAGATTGAACAAATTTCAATCCACAAAGATCAACACGCCCTAGTTAAAACAAAGGCTCGCAGTGCGAGCCTTTTTTAATACATTTTATTTAATATTACTCAGCCACACGCTTTGGTATGGTTCTAGCTCTATTGTTAATTGGCTTTCTTCAATCGTTTTATCTGCCTCCAAATCAAACCACTTTTGGGTGTTAATTAAGTTTAAGTCGGCCAATGTGAGTGTTTGTGGTTTATCGCTAATGTTATAAACACAAAATATGCTTTGGCGTCTGTCTATACTTTGTCGCCAAAAACCAAATAATCCCCCTGCTAAATGCAGCGTAAACTGTGTAGCATTTGGGTGGAAGGCACTTTGCTTTTTGCGTACTGCCAATAAGCTTTTTATGCCGTTAAACACTTTATGATGATGACTGTACTTTTCACCAATTGCCGACAGTAGCTTTGACTCTTGCCAACGATGGCGGTTAATAGCACGGTTATGCTGTGAATTTTCAAAGCGTTCGTAATCGTTAGTTGTACCCAACAAACTATGAATATAAAGCCCTGGGATACCTTCAAGCGCAAACATAATTGCGTGAGCACACATAAACCGTTCCAGGCCAAACTTATCTGGGCCATTGTGCGTCCCTTGGAGAGCATCAAATAAAGCAATATTTAGCTCGTACGGTGTATGCGTGCCATCGTTACTGGTTCGCATAGATACACGACCACCAAATTGCATAGTGGTACTTACAAGTGACGCCACTTCACTGGGTTGTAATAAACCTTCAATTGGTCTGAGCCCTACTCCATCGTGTGAGGCTATAAAGTTAAAGTATGCCGTCCCATTTTGCGCAGGCGGCATACTCATCATCCAATGTTTAATTGCTGTGCTATCGCCGCTAAGTAATGTGTGTAGCAACAATGGCGGTAATGCAAAGTTATAAATACTGTGCGCTTCGTTGGCGTTACCAAAGTACGATAGGTTTTCTTGGTTTGGAATATTGGTTTCGGTAATTATAACTACGCTCGGCTCTGCGTGCTCAATAAGTGTTCGTATTAGCCTTACGGCTTCATGTGTTTGTGGCAAGTTAATACAACTTGTATTAAGCTGTTTCCACAAAAATGCAACCGCATCAAGCCTAAACAAACGCACGCCATTGTCTAAATAATGCCTAATTATTCCCACAAACTCTTTAAGTACATCAGGATTGCCAAAGTCAAAATCAACCTGATCGTGACTAAAGGTACACCACACGTGTTTTTCGCCGCTTGGCGTAGTTACAGTATTTAATAACGATGAGGTTCGCGGGCGTACAACTTGGCTTAAATCATCCGTTAAGCTGGCCGTTTTGAAATAGTCTTTACCCGGGTGTAAATCATTTAAAAAGTTCTCAAACCATACACTTCTGCTTGAGCAATGGTTAATAACCAAATCCGCCATTAGCTTTACATCTTTAGCGATATTTTGAATATCTCCCCAATCACCCAAGGACTCATTCACTTGCACGTAGTTCATTACGGCAAAGCCTTCGTCTGAGCTGTACGGGTAAAATGGCAATATGTGCAGCGCATTTAACTGCATATCACATTGCTCTTTTATAAACCTGTGTAGTGTTTTAAGCGGTGCCTCCATTGGGCTCGATACGGCAAATTCACTATCATCGTGTTTAATAATAGAGTCGCCATAAGCAATCAATACTATATCTTGTTCATCCCACCTGTTTGTATGGGGTGTCGGGTCGCGCAGTGCATTGCTACCTAATATAATTTTAATAAGTTGCTGAGCAAGCTCAGTAACCGATAAAGGCAGCTCAACACCCTCATAAATAATATGAAGATGTTGCTCTACTCGTTGTAAAAATAATTCACTAACTGTGCTCACATGCGCCCCTAATATTTATTGTTTAGACTTATAGGCTAGTTAACCTGCACGCAGGTTAACTATATTCTTCGTTATCTAGCTCTACGGCTTCTTTTAAGCGCTCAAGTACGTCTGGCATTGCAGATACAACACGGTTCCAACTTGGCACAAATGGCGCTTCCATTGGGTTTTCTAAAAAGTGTTGCCCTGCTTCCATAATATTTTGTGCAAACATTTCTACTGCTTTTTCTTCTTGGTGTACATCAAGCGTTAACCCGTTCATTAGCGCGTCGTTATGATACGTTTCTATAAAATCTAAACCGATACGGTAATAAGTCGCTTTTAATGAACGAATTGTTTCGCTGGTAAAAGTAACACCTTGAGTCGCCAGCTTTCTAAACAATGCCTTAGTAATATCAATCGACATTTTAGACAAACCTGCACTTTGATCATCAAGTGAAAGTTCTTGGTGCTTATGGTCATAATTATCGGCAATATCTACTTGGCACAAGCGGTTATGCGAATAGTTACGATACATTTCACTCAGTACGCCTATTTCAAGGCCCCAATCACTTGGGATACGAATATCGTTTAATACATCGCGTCTAAACGAAAACTCACCTGCAAGTGGGTATCTAAAAGAGTCCATATATTCAAGGTAGTCGGTATTGCCTAAAATTGTTTTAAATGAGCGAAGCAATGGCGTTACTAATAAGCGCGATACACGGCCATTAATTTTGCCATTAGCAGTACGCGGGTAAAACCCTTTACAAAATTCATAGTTAAAACGCGGATGCGCAACGGGGTAAATTAAGCGAGCAAGTAGGCTTCTATCGTAGGTTAAAATATCGCAATCATGCAGCGCGATAGACTCTACTTCTGCTGTTGCTAATTTATAACCCATGCAATACCACACATTACGCCCTTTACCCAGCTCGCGTGGGGCAACACCTAGCTCTTGTAATTCTTTATCTAGTGCTTGTAAGCGTGGGCCGTCGTTCCATAATACTTTATGGTTTTGGTTTAGCTCTTTAAAAAAGCCTAGTGCATGACGGTACTGTGCTTCGTCGGCTCTATCTAAGCCTATCGTAATTTGTGATAAATACGGTACTTCGCGTAATTCACTAACTATATTTTGCAGCGCAGGGCCTTCAAGTTCACTAAATAACGAAGGAAGTATTAACCCCATAGGGCGCTGCTTACTAAAAGTAAGTAGCTCTTTTTCTAGGTCTTCTATTGGTCTGTCGGCAATATTATGTAATGTTGTAATAATGCCATTTTGGTAAAAATCAGCCATGAGATGTTTGCTCCTCAGAAATACTTAAAATACTGCTAATACACGGCAACGACGTTATTTCTTCAATCCAGCCCAGCGGTGCTGGTGATTGAGAATATCGTGCTTTGTTGTGCGACAATTTAACCGGCTTTTTACTCGCCGGATTGGCAATAATAATGGCGATATTTGCGTGTTCTAACATTTGCTTATCGTTATCGCTATCACCCAGTGCTATAACCGTGAGAGGCTTTCTGAAATGATGGGTAAACTGTTTAACTAACCACTGCTGTGCAGCGCTTTTATCGGTATTTTTGGCAATATGAATGAAGCGTCCGCCAATTTTTATATCGTAGCCGAGTGCTTCAACATCGTTTACAAAGGCTGTGAGTAATTCGTCATTGCCATACCAATAAAGAGGGTCTGAATAATCGCGAGTTTGTGCGCGTCTTGCTTGTGCATCGTTTAGCCCGGTAAGCTCTGAAATTTGCTCACTCGATAAGTCACTAAACAATTTGTAATGCGCTTTATAATCCGCCTTTAAAGTATTTAAATCATTTAATAAACTCGATAACGGCTTTGCCATTGCGTAGCACCAATAAGCGCCTACTTTTTTACAACCAATTGGCTTTAATTCAAAATAGTCTTCTGGAATAAATACCGCTGCACCGTTTTCGACAATAAAAGGCTGTTGAATATTTAAATCGTTTTTAAGCTCTATAACTTCGCAAAAAGTTTTGCTGGTATTAAACACCACAGGAATATGCGCATTTTGCAGCTGCTGTAATAACTCACTGATATTATTTGTATTGTAATCGGCGTGATCGAGTAATGTACCGTCCAAATCTGTAAAAATAATAGGTTGAAGGGTGTCATCACTTGTTAGGTGCATACCGCTAATATCTCGGTTGCTATCAAGTTCAATTAAAGCATTTGCTTTAGCGCTCAGTGTGTTTAAGTTCTCACGCGTAATGCGCTCAAAATGAGAAATAAAATACACCAATTGCTCGTTAGTCATGGTGCCTGAGCCTTCACCTTTTTTGGCTATTAGCTTTTGTTCTTGCTCTTGTCGCCATGTAAAAACATCACTAAAACTCGGTGCTTTTAGCATAACTGTATAATCAATTAGGTTAAAAACGGCTTTATATTCATTTGCCAAACAGCTATTTACACAGCGGCGCCAAACGCCTTCTTTATCAAACTGTTGCTCTAACTCGTTAAGCGGCTCACTCAATGAAAACAGCGGTTGTGGCTCACTGCCCACGCACCACCCTTCTAAAATAACAATATCAACTGGCTTTTCATTTGTTAGCCAATCACTTGTTGGCACGCAGTCGTCTTCGTGTTTATTAAAACGTGGAAGCGGTACGTTTACCTCTCCTGCCAGTAAGTTAGTTATTGTGCTATTCATTAACGCTACGTCGTGAGTACCCGGTACTCCGCGAGTAGTAAAAAGAGGATGTACGTCTTTGGCAAGCTCAGTACGTGCTTGTTTTGCTAAATAAAAGTCATCAATAGACAATGCAACACTGTTAAGTGGTGTGTTTTTAGAAAACCACGTAACTAAAAAATCTGCGAGTGTTGTTTTTCCTGAGCCCTGGCATCCATTTATGGCAACAAAAATAGGAGTATTTGTTTTTTTAGATTCGAGGATGTCATGCGCAAGTGGAACAAAATATTGCTCACTCAAATATTGATACTTTAAAGGCAGTTGGTGTTTTGCTAAAAACGGGGTTATATCCACAATATTGGCCTCTGACATAGTAACTCCTTTGCATACGATGCGTTCTGGAAATTAAATGCAGATACTAGACCATTATTATTTTTGTATATTTATTAATAGGTTAAAAAAATAGCGCATTGAAAATGCGCTATTTTGGTGCAATATTTTTAACTTACGTGCACTATTAACTCTCTTGAGGCTGCGCCTTAGGTAATACAAGGTTGAGCACAATGCCTAAAATAGCGCATAAACTTACGCCCTCTAAACTAAATTGGCTACCACCTATATGCATACCGCCAATACCGCACACCAAAATAAGTGCAACAATACTTAAGTTGCGTGGTGCTGTTAAATCATCGCCCGACTTAACTAATGTATTTAAACCCACTACAGCAATAGAGCCAAAAAGTAGAATCATAATGCCGCCCATTACAGGTACAGGTATAGTCTGTAAGCCAGATCCCATTTTAGCAACAAAGGCTAAAATAATGGCGATAATGGCTGTCCACATCATTACTTTAGGATTGAAGTTTTTGGTAAGCATAACTGCTCCCGTTACCTCTGAGTAAGTTGTGTTAGGCGGGCCGCCAAATAATGATGCAGCAGACGTCGCAAGGCCATCACCAAACAAAGTACGGTGAAGCCCAGGCTTTTTCAAAAAGTCTTTATTGGTTACTTGGCTTATAGCCATCATATCGCCAATATGCTCAATTGCAGGTGCTATTGCTACAGGCACCATAAACAAAATAGCCTGCCATTTAAACTCAGGCCATGTGAAGTTTGGTACAGCAAACCACTGTGCGTTAGTTACTGCGTCAAATTGCACAACGTCCATTGCAAGCGATAAACAATAACCCGCAACAACCCCTGCCAATATTGGTATAAGCTTAAATACGCCTTTTCCCCACACTGCAAAAATAAGCGTAACCACTAACGAGAACAACGAAATATAAATAGCACTGTTGTAATCAATAATTTGAATACTGCCGTCGCCACTTTTACCCATCGCCATATTTACAGCAACAGGTGCAAGCGCTAAACCAATAACCATAATTACAGGGCCTACAACCACAGGCGGTAAAATTTTATGAAGCGTTGCAACGCCCTTAAATTTTACTAATAAACTTAAAAGCATATAAGCAAAGCCCGCTACCATTAAGCCGCCCATAGTGGCTGGCACGCCCCACATTTGCACAGCGGCAATAATGGGTGCAATAAAAGCAAATGATGAAGCTAAAAATATAGGCACTTGGCCTTTAGTCACTACCTGAAACAGCAAAGTACCAATGCCAGCGGTAAAAAGCGCAACATTAGGATCCAAGCCCGTTAAAAGTGGCACTAATACCAGTGCACCAAATGCTACAAACAGCATTTGCGCGCCTGTTAAAATAGTTTTTATTGAAAAGGTGTCATTATTTTGCACTTAAAGACTCCTAAACAGTACCGAATATTTTGTCGCCCGCATCGCCTAAACCAGGGATAATATAGCCCTTTTCGTTTAAGTGGCTATCTACAGAGGCTGTAAATATTTCTACGTCGGGATGTGCTGTAAGTGTTTTTTCCACACCTTCTGGTGCAGCTACTAATACAATTACTTTGATTTCTTTACAGCCTGCTTTTTTAAGCATATCGATTGTGGCAATCATTGAGCCACCGGTTGCAAGCATAGGGTCAATAACTAAGCTTAAGCGCTCATCAATATTACCAACAAGCTTTTCAAAATATGGTACTGGCTCTAGCGTTTCTTCGTTACGTTCAAGACCAACAACACTTACTTTAGCGGCTGGTAATAACTGCATAACACCGTCCATCATGCCAAGACCAGCACGCAAAATAGGCACTACGGTAATTTTTTTACCTTTAATATGCTCTACTTTTAATTTATTGCCATCCCAGCCTGTAATTTCGTTATCTTCTAACTGTAGGTTTTTAGTTGCTTCGTAGGTTAATAAGGTTCCAACTTCAGAACATAATTCACGAAAGCTTTTAGTACTAATACCATGCGCTCGCATTAGGCCTAGTTTATGTTGAACAAGAGGGTGAGAAATAACGTGAATTGCCATGATATAAACCTACTGATACAAGAATTTGCAGTATTTTATATTAAAAAAGGTCATTTGACCTGTAGTTTTAAAGAGATTTTCATACATCGTGCCAAAATGTATTGTTTTGCTTGATATTTATGCAAGAGATTAGCAAAACCTGTTTATTAAATGTTACCCGCTAACCAGCTGTTTACTTGCTGTTGCATATAACTATTTATTTTTTGATGCTCGGGGCTCCACCCAGCTAAAAATCGATAAAAGTCAGCCCATGCAGCAGGCCATAAAACGAGCCAATCGTCAGCTATTTTACTTGCTGGTGCCCAAGGGTGATAAGCTGTAATAGCAGCCTTTAAATTGTCAAAATAATACACAAGGTACTCATCAGCGCACTCGTGTAATTGTGCATCACTCAAGCAACTGGTCATAAAATACATTACATCAATTATCCCAGAACCTGCACCTATATACTGAAAATCATAACCGAGTATTTCATCGCGCTCATTTGCTGCAAAGTTAGCAAGTTTTGCATCGCCATGAATCAGCGTTTTATACGTACAACTTTGTAGCTGCTCATCTATTTTATGTGCAGCATTTTTAATATCGGACTTTTTATCAAGGTTATCTTTTAGTTTATTAAACTCATCTGGGCGCGTGCTTAAATGCCAGTAGTTGCCTTGCTGCCATAACCCTTCAGCGGGTTTACTTAAGTTAAACGCATGAAAGTGTGCAAGCCACCTTAATATAGCTTTAACATGTTGTGGCCCTGCTTGAGTAAACCCATGTTTGGTGAAATCCTTAAACACCAGCGCATATTCATCATCTTTATTAATTGCACCTATACATTCAATACTTTGCGCATGTACTGGTAAATGCTGGCTATAAAGCTTATAAAATGTGTATTCAACACTATATGAGTGCTGCTTTCTTTTAAGCGCAAATTCGCTTTGTTTAATTTTAGGATGGTGTACATAACTGGGTATTTTAATCGCTTTAATAACGCAGGCTTTATCATCAAGCTGGCACTGCACAATACTGCCACATCCACTCCAAAGTGATGTAAGCGTATCGCCAATTTCAATGTGCTTAAAGTGGGGTTGTAATAAAGGAATGTAAAATGCCATAGCTATATTAAGTAATTAAGTTTTTTGTAGTTTAACATTAGTGGACGTTTTTAATAAAACTAAGGCATAAGAAAGCTCCACTTGGTTTTATACAAGTTTGTATGTACATAGTGGCCAAAATCACTATGCCACAACACTTTGATTTTAAAATTAACTGGATAAAACCATGTCTTCCTAGGTTGAGTATATTTAGGCATTTTAGCCTCTTCAAAGTGATGAGGAGGTGTCCACTAAAACGGGTGAGGAGCAATGTCCTGCTTGAATGGTTTGTTATGTAACCTTTATACCACTTTCCTCAAAAAACTTTTCTAATTTACTTTTATTAATGTTTGATAGAAAAGCAAAAGATCTAAAGGTAATACCGACTTTAGATTTAAAGTCTATTAGGTGACCCAGCGGACCAAGATTATAGGAGCGTATTTCTTGAAGTGAATCAAGTGCAATGTCATCTTTAAAAAAGCCATGACCGTAAAAGTACAACCTATTTTGATGAATTTGAAAAACAGGCTTACTTAAGGCTCTCATAGACCAAACCCAAAGGATAAAACCAACACCAAATAAAATAATCAAAGTAAAATCTAAACGATAGTTAAGCAAGCTAAGTAATAATTCATCATCACTCCTATTACGAGCCTCTAAGAAATAAACACCTAAAAAGGTTCCTATCGGAACTCCAGGTATTACCCAGATGTACATTAAGAATGCTTTCCACATTGGATAATGTTCTGTGGACGAGTTTCTCCAGAATTTCACGATTCTTCCTTGGTTACATAACGCGCTAATCAGTCGAGCCGTTGTTTGGCGTCGGCTGCATTTGCTTGTTAGCTTGAATATACTCTAGTCCCATTTCTTTTTTGCATATATCTCCGCTCTCAAACTTTTCATCAGAATAAAATAGTGCACCAATTATCTTATTATTTGTTGGGTTAAAAGACACACTTAACGAATCAACTCCCTTAGCTTCATTGCGATTGATTTTTAAAGTCAAAGAGGTTTGGTTTTCTGTGCGTTGCATTTTAACGTGTGTAACAGAAGAAACTTGGTAAAAAGCAGGATACAGAATTAAGGAAGAACTGAATGTAGTGGTCAACTAATTTTGGCCACAGTTTTAGAATCTTGATATCTAACCTCAGATTCATTCGGCGCTAAACCAGCATTATAATGATGTGGTCTAACATTATTGTAATATCCGTTTATATAAT
>NZ_JACJFC010000032.1:0-29301 GCF_014164385.1 Pseudoalteromonas sp. SG43-3 | reverse complement strand
TCTAATTTTATTGCTGCAGAATACGTTGCGCGTTTTAATTTCGTCATTTTTTCACCCAAATTTGTATGCTTATTAGCATAACATTTCTTTCTTAATGGGTGGCCAAATTAACTATGCCACTATAGTGGCGAACTTGTTATTTATAAACCTAAAAGTAAAGAGATAGAAATAACAATTAAACCAACTGCTGGCACATTAGTAATGTTTGAAAGCGAACGCTTTGCCCACGAAGTACTTCCCGCCGTTGACGATCGCTATTCTATTGCAGGCTGGTTTAGGAAAAACGCCTCTATTAGCGGCATTATTGATCCGCCCCGATAACTCCTAATAGAGCATTTTAACAGCCTTTATTGAGGCTTTTAAAATGCTATTGGGTATGAAAGTAATAACCCTATAAAGATAGCCAAACCCACGTAATGATTATTTAAAAACGCTTTAAAACAGGCATCTCTTTCACGTTTATGAATAAGCGCTTGTTGGTATGCCAATAGGCCCGCAGCAATACTTAAACCAACGCCAAATGCGACACTTAAATGATTGCTTATACCAATAAAAGCAACCAACGCTATAAATACAGCATTAAGTAAAAAGATAATATGGCGGTCGTATTTACCAAATAAAATAGCGGTTGATTTTACCCCTATTTTTAAATCGTCGTCCCTATCAACCATCGCATACATGGTGTCGTAAGCCACTGTCCAGCAAATATTGGCTATAAATAATAACCATGCCTGCTGTGGTAGTGCATTAATTGAAGCCATATACGCCATAGGAATAGCCCAACCAAATGCAGCCCCTAAAACAACTTGAGGTAACTGTGTATAGCGCTTCATAAAGGGGTAACAAAAGGCTAAAGCCAAAGCACCAAAAGAAAGCAAAATAGTATTGACGCTAAGCATTAATACTAAAATGAACGCAATAACTATGAGTAGTAAAAATAGACTAAGTGCTTCACCACTACTCACCTGTCCTGAAGCTAGCGGCCGTTGAGCTGTGCGTTTTACCGAGCCGTCTATTTTTCTATCTGCAAAATCATTAATTACACACCCTGCGCTACGCATAACAACAACGCCCAGCGTAAATACAATAAAGTTGAGTAAGCTCGGCATCCCACTATTAGCAAGCCATAAAGCCCAGTATGTTGGCCAAAGTAATAACAAGGTACCAATGGGCTTATCTATACGCATTAACTGTATATAATAAGGAATATGTTTTGGCTTTAAAGCGGCTAATTTCATGAGTATAAATATGCTCCAGGTAAAAACACTTCACACACTAAAAACTTATATTCTTTGAGTGAGAATACACTTCGACGCCCTAGTAAGTTTTTTTCGGGTAAGTTCAATTTTGTAACTAATTGCTGAATAGGGTGCGTGTCATCAAAATAAGCAATTTCTATATCCGTTCGTTTTAATGCTGGGTCTTGAAAAATCACATCACCTAAAGGACGCTCGCCCATATTGTGCAAAGGATTAATAAAATCATTTTTAGGAAGCCAGCTTTGTGCGTACACCACAGGTTTGTTATCGCACAGTAAGAGAACTTCTCGATTAATAGCTGTTTTAGCTGTGCTGTTTAGTAGTAAGTTTTGCTCTGGGCTTAAAGTAAATAACTGCTCACTTAATACCTTCACATTAAAAGTTTTTGAGTTGCTTTTTAATTTAGCCGTTAATGAATTCTGTTCAAAAAGCCACTCTTGCTCTAGAGGAGATAAGTCACTTATATAAGAAGTGGACTGCCAATTAGCAGATATAGACAGAGGATAAGTAATCACAATAGCTCAACAAAATAAAAAACAACGAGATGATACCATTGCCAAAGCTTTTGAAAAAGTCATGTTTTATAACCATAAATAATTGCTTGGCGCTGTTTATTACCTACTATTAAGTATAAACTATTTGTAACAAGTTTTAAGAAACGCTTTAAATATGAAAAAAATAGTATACGCAGGTCTTTTTACGTTCTTTGTAAGCGTTATAAGCTTTACAGCTCGTGCTGAATCCACAGTTGGTTATTTTGGTTTTGAGCCAGATATAATCACCAACTACATTGGCGCATCAAGTAAAAAAATGGGCTATGTGCGTGTAACTATTGATTTAATGCTTACTGACACTTCTGATATTGCAGTGGTTGAACACCACACGCCATTACTTCGTGATGCCCTAGTAGAGATTTTATCTAAAGAACCAGAAGAAAAAATAAAATCACTTACTGGCCGTGAAGAAATACGTGCAAAGTGCGCCGAAAAACTAAAAAGCCTGCTAAAAGAAGAAACAGGACAAGAGATCATCCGTGAAGTCTTGTTCACTAAATATTTATATCATTAGTATTTAACGTTTTGCGTTAAATATTTTGGCGGTATAGGCAAAAGCCATACCGCTAAGTAACCCACCTAAGTGCGCCCAATTAGCCATACCTACAAACAATACATCAGCAAACCCAAGCACTAACCAAATCAACATAAAGCCAACAATAGCCGTACTTACAAGCGCAGGCTTGTTAGGATTTAAAAAGCTATGAATCCAACAAAAACCAAGTAGCCCATACACCACACCACTCAAGCCGCCAAAATTGGGGCCAACCATTAAGTATTGTGCCCAATTACTTATAAGTGCAGTTACTAAAAACAAACCTATTAGGGTGAGTTTTCCGCATTGTTTTTCGATATTGTCACCAAGCGACATCCACCAAATTAAATTAAACACTATATGCATCGCGCTAAAATGTACGAGGGCGGGCGTTAACCAACTTAAAGGCTGCGTAGGTTTAAACTGCATCATGGTGTAAATAGTCTCAAAACCACCTAGTAAAAAAGCAAAATAAATTATAACGCTTACAATACTTACGGTTTGATTTAACCAGCTAAGCGCTTTAAAACGGGCTATTAGATTAAGTGATTGCCCTTGGTATTTAAGCGGCGATTGTGTGCTACCTACATCCCATGAAGCTTGTTGATAGCGTTCATGGTTAGGGTTTTGTGTAAATTCGGCCCATAAAGGTTGTATTTGATGAAAATGCTCAGGCGCAACACTAATAATGACATTGCTACCATCTGAGGAGCTTAATTGTCCTTGTAAACCTTGGCTTTTTAAATAATCTATAAAGCCCTGTGCGGCGCGCGGGTTATTTAAACTGCCAAGCTCTATCATCGCTCTACTTTCTCGCTGTAAGCAGCTTCCCAAGCTGTAAAGCCGCCATCCATACTGTAAACGTCTTCAAAACCTTGCTCAACTAAGTAGCTAGCTGCGCCTTGTGAGCTCATACCGTGGTAGCAGACAATAATAATTGGCTGATCGAATTCTTTTTCCATCATAAATTGTGCGATATTACCGTTAGAAAGTGCTTCTGAGCCTGGAATGCGACCGGCTTGATACGAATTAGGATCGCGAATATCTGCAATTACCACGTCTTCTTTATCTAAAAGCTCTAACGTTTGCGCTATAGAAATATGTTTAAATGCCATTGAAATCTCTTTAATTAATAGTATAAAAAAGGCGGCTAAAGCCGCCCTTCTTGTAATTTAGTTAGGAACTAGTCCCAGTTTAAAATCACTTTACCTGACTGACCTGAAATCATCATATCAAAGCCAGCTTGGAAGTCATCCACAGAATATTGATGTGTAATGATTGGGTTTAAATCTAGGCCAGATTGAATCAAACTTGCCATTTTGTACCACGTTTCGAACATTTCGCGACCGTAAATACCTTTAATCACTAAACCTTTAAAAATAACTTGGTTCCAGTCAACTGCCATATCAGATGGTGGAATACCTAGCATGGCAATTTTACCGCCGTGGTTCATATTATTAAGCATTGAATTAAACGCGCTTGGCACACCTGACATTTCAAGGCCAATATCAAAACCCTCTGTCATACCTAGCTCTTTCATTACATCTTCAAGCTTTTCATTGGCAACGTTTACAGCGCGTGAAGCTCCCATTTTACGTGCTAAATCTAGGCGGTATTCGTTTACGTCGGTAATTACAACGTGGCGAGCACCAACATGTTTTGCAACAGCTGCTGCCATAATACCAATTGGGCCTGCACCAGTGATAAGTACATCTTCGCCAACTAAGTCAAACGATAGTGCGGTATGAACTGCGTTACCAAATGGGTCGAAAATAGAAGCGAGTTCGTCAGAAATATTATCTGGAATTTTAAATGCGTTAAATGCAGGAATAACTAAATATTCGGCAAATGCACCTTCACGGTTTACACCTACACCCGTTGTATTACGGCATAAATGTACACGCCCTGCACGACAATTTCGACAGTGGCCACACGTAATATGCCCTTCGCCAGATACGCGGTCGCCAACCTGAAAGCCACGAACTTCTTGGCCCATATCAACGACTTCACCAACATATTCATGGCCAACAACCATAGGCGTTGGAATGGTTTTACTTGCCCATTCGTCCCACTTGTAAATATGTACGTCGGTACCACAAATAGCTGTTTTGCGAATTTTAATCAGTAAGTCGTTATGACCTACTTCTGGCTTTGGTGCATCTGTCATCCAAATGCCCGGTTCTGCTTTTAATTTTGATAATGCTTTCATAATCCACACTCAATTAAAAAACCGAAGCGAGGCTTCGGTTTAAAATAAAATTAAATAACGCCCATTTCTTTACCAATACGGGTAAATGCATCGATAGCTGTATCGAGTTGATCAATACTATGTGCCGCTGAAATTTGTGTACGAATACGCGCTTGCCCTTTTGGTACTACAGGGAATGAAAAACCGGTTACGTAAATGCCTTCAGCAAGTAATTTATCAGCCATTAACGAGGCTACTTTGGCATCTCCTAGCATTACAGGGATAATTGCATGATCTTTACCTGCACACGTAAAACCAGCAGCTTCCATTTGCTCACGGAAATATTTAGCATTTGACCAAAGTTTAGCGCGAAGCTCGCCGCCATTTTCAAGCATTTCAAGTACTTTAATTGATGCAGTAACAATTGAAGGCGCTAATGAGTTTGAGAACAAGTATGGGCGTGAACGCTGACGTAACCATTCAACAATTTCTTTTTTACCTGATGTATAACCACCTGAAGCACCGCCCAGCGCCTTACCTAATGTACCGGTGATAATATCTACACGGTCTAATACATTACAGTACTCAGGTGTACCCTTACCGTTTTCGCCAACAAAGCCAACTGCGTGAGAGTCATCTACCATTACAAGCGCATCATATTTATCGGCTAAGTCGCACACAGCTTCTAAATTACAAATAACGCCGTCCATAGAAAACACGCCATCGGTAGCAATTAGTTTAGTTTTAGCACCGGCTTTGTCTGCTGCAATAAGTTGCTTCTCAAGATCAGCCATGTCGTTATTTGCATAACGAAAACGTTTAGCTTTACATAAACGTACACCGTCAATAATTGATGCATGATTTAATGAATCAGAAATAATAGCGTCTTCTGCGCCTAAAATAGTTTCGAACAAACCTGTATTTGCGTCAAAACATGAAGAATATAAAATAGTATCTTCTGTTTCTAAAAACGCACTGATTTTTTGCTCTAGTGTTTTATGGATATCTTGCGTGCCACAAATAAAACGTACTGAAGCCACACCAAAACCATGATTATTTAAACCATTTTGCGCCGCTTCAATTAACTCTGGGCTATTAGCTAAACCTAAATAGTTATTAGCACAAAAGTTGATTACTTTACCTGATGCAACTTCGATTTGAGCTTGCTGCTGGGACTTAATAATACGTTCGTTTTTATACAAACCTTCGGTTTTTACGTCTTCAATTTGCTGTTGTAGCTGGCTAAAAAAAGCAGATGCTCTCATCTAGGTTCTCCATATATTTGAACGGGTAAACAACCGCACTTTCGCGGCTGTTTATTATGCGGGGTATTGTAAAAGTTTAATGGGTAAAATGCACGGTTTGCAGTTCGTCGCAAACGCCCTCAGTTGGAAGGAATTCCTGCCAGTTTACAGGCTGTTTATTTATGTTTTTAAAAGTGCAGGTAAACTACTTATAGAATCGATAATTAAATCAGCTTCTTGCTTAGCGCTTTGGTCAAAGCTTTGCCCTGAACGCACTAAAACGCGTGTAGTGATGCCCGCTTTTTTCGCAGCCTGCATATCACTGAGTTTATCGCCCACCATAATACTGCAAGCAGGGTCGATATTATGCTCTTGTATGCCTTGTAATAACATTCCTGGCGCAGGCTTTCTGCAACTGCACTCTTTCAAATATTCAGGGCGCGCTTTTTTAGGGTGATGCGGGCAAAAATACACATCGGTAACTTCAATGATGTGGGCACTAAACTGGTCTTTCATCCAGTCGGTCAGTGCTAAAAAATCAGCTTCGGTGTAATAACCTCGACCAATTCCAGATTGATTAGTGACGATTATGATTTTATAGCCTGCGTCATAAAATGTTTTACAAGTGCTAAAAACACCGTCAATAAATTCAAATTTATCGCTTTGATACACATAACCATGATCAACATTTACCACGCCATCTCGGTCTAAAAAAAGCGCTTTATTTTTTTGTTGTGCATTCATTACAAAGACTCTTTTTGTACAACATGGTCAAACATCGCTTTTACATCATCAACTGTAATTTGGCTCATTAGATCATCGCCTTTTACGCGTGTCCCCCACGCTACTTGCTCAGCCGTTTTACCTGTTTGCTTAAACAAGTTTTGATGATAAACCTCTACCACGTAGTCTTGGTATAAGTAAGGACCTGTGCGTGCTGGGTTTGAATGAGCATATAAACCAATAACCGGCGTACCAACTGTTACTGCCATATGCGCAGGACCCGTGTCGGGCGCAAGCACTAAGCTGCCACGCTTTAACACGCACAACAACTCTTTGAGTTTTGTTTTACCTACTAAATTTAAAATAGGCGTGTTGCTGTGCTCAATAATGCTATTTGCTAGGTTAATTTCAAGCTCTGTTGGACCACCCGTCAATACCACCTTAAAGCCTTGCTCGCTTGCATAATCAGCCAATGTGGCATAACGATCAGCGAGCCAATTACGCTGCGCTTTACTAGCTGCGGGCGATATTACTAATAGTTTATTAGTTAGGTATTCTGATGTTAATAACTCATCTGCAACCGCTTGGTCTTGCTCGGTGTATGGCATGTCCCAACTCGGTTTATAATCAGAAACACCAATGGCTTTTGCAAAACCTTTAAAGCCTTCAAGCACATGCGCCTGGGCTTGTGGGTCTATTCGTTTATTAATAAATAAGCTGTGCAATTCTTTTGAACGTGCCCAATCGAACCCTACTTTTACTTTTGCAGGAATACAACGCGCTACAAACCCAGCCCTTAATGCAACTTGCATATTAAGAAGCACATCAAATTTTTGGTTGTTGAAGCGTTGCTTTAAGCTTTTAAGCGCTGCTTTGCCTTGCTTTTTATCAAATACCACCAGCTCAACACCCGGTAAGTCAGCAAGTAACATGGCTTCTATTTTGCCAATTACCCAGGTGATTTTCGCATTCGGGTGTGCCTTTTGAATAGCTTGTACTGCACTCACAGCATGACATACGTCACCAATGGCTGAGAGTCTTAATATACAAATAGATGAATAATTAGGAGCTTGAGTCACACATTCCCTTAGGTATTAAATACAAAAGCCGATCTTAAATTATAATCACGCTATTGCAAGCACTTATCCTGCGCTTTAAAACGCGCTAATATAGACTCATTATTTAGCAATTACACAGAGCTATGTTTAAACAACACGTGCAAGGCAATCACACGCTATTAAGCCACCCTAAATACACAAGCCAAATTACCCTCGATTGGTTTGATGCAAATTATTGGCAACAACAAAATAAAATTGTGGGCGCTAAAAAAGGTCGAGCAACTGCGTGGTTTTTTAAGCAAGACGAATTAACAGCCGTACTTAGGCATTATTGGCGCGGTGGCTTAGTGGGTAAATTGCTAAGCGATCAATATTTATACCCAGGACTTGAACAAACCCGCGTATTTAAAGAGTTTAGCTTAATGAGTAAGCTTATAGAGCTTGGTTTAAACGTACCAACCCCTGTTGCAGCTAAAGTAACCCACAGCGGATTAATTTACCGTGGTGATATTATTACCGAGGCTGTTAAAGGCGCTAAAAGTGTACTCGATGTATTAATTGAACGCCCATTGACTGAAGATGAGTTGGAGCGCATTGCTAAAACAATCGCGCTATTTCATTCAAAAGGTGTGTATCACGCCGATTTAAACATTAATAACATATTGTTTGATGATACTGGTGATGTGTATATTATCGACTTTGATAGAGGTGAAATAAGAGCGCCGAACCCACAGTGGCAACAAAGTAATATGGCACGCCTTGAGCGCTCATTTTTAAAAGAGCAAGGTCGAAATGATGTATTTAATTGGCAAGCGAGTGACTGGCAAACTCTGCACAGCAACTACCTCAAAGCGCTCGCCAATATCAGTTAACCTAATATAAGTTAATTAGCCAATGCTAAATACTGCAGAGCAACCTGCTCTGCCTGTACTTGTTTTAGAATATCTGCGTTTTCTACATTTGGCTTATCTGCTAGCACCTGCTTAACGGCATTGGCTAATGCCTCACTTTGTCCAGCGGGTACTAAATATTTACTTAGCTCGCCTGTTAATATCTCGCTTGGTCCAAATGTACAATTAGTGCTAACTACCGGAGTACCCACCGCTAAAGCCTCAATTAATACCGTTGGCAGCCCTTCAAAATCAGAACTCAACACTAAAGCTTTGGCATGCTTAATCCAGTTGTACGGGTTTTGTTGAAATCCAGGCACTACTAACTGTTTATCTATGCCATATTGCTGTGCAAGCTTCAACGCTTTTGCAGGTTTATTACATAAAAGGACTAACTTGTATTTTTTATCAAGCTTTGCAAATGCTGCAAATAATATATCGTGGCGTTTTTGTTTGGCCAGCCTTCCTACATGAATTAAGTAAGGCTCATTTGGGATGTCGTTATTTTTCTCATTTGCTTGTTGGTTTATTTTTTCAAAATCGAACGGGTTATAAATAGTCGCGATTGCACTTGGGTTAATTAAATCCCCTTGTGTTATTTCTTTTTCAACACCCTTTGATACGCAAATAAGTGATTTACCATTTAAGTTTTGCTTACTTTTTTTAAGGTATAAATATGAAAATGGACCTAACTTTTTTTGACGAGCAAGTTCTGCATTAACTGAGTTGTGAATAACAAAATGAACATTTTTGATATTACTAAGCGCGAGCAAGTTATTACTTCTATCAAGGTTAGAAAGCACTAGGTCAATATTGCCAATCTCGCTTTGTTTTTTTTCAAACCACGCTTCTAATCGCAAAATACTATTTTTTCGCTGCCAGAATCTATCTACTCTAGATCCTCTATCAGGAAAAAGGCTATCAACTTTAACTATATCAGGAATGTCATACTCAGCGTTGCTCGCAAGAGATAATATAGTGACATTGTGCTGTAGTTTCGCCATTTTTTCAGCCAAAGTAAGCATTACTTTTTCAGCACCACCACCCACTAGTGAATCAATTACAATCACTATATTCATAAGCGATCTCCTACAAGCATATTTTTTATACCGGTAGTGATCACGTCGAAGCTATGTGTACTATCGAGTTGCTTATACTTACCAATAAATTCACTATAAAAAGGCTCGGTAATAACTTGAGCTATTTTCGTTGTAATTTCATCAATATCAAGATTCGCTTTTATTACAACACCTGCATTAACGCAATGATCCAAACGTGTATTTTGATCTTTTGAGATAGCACATGCCACAACAGGGGTTTGAACTGCAATTGCTTGCAATAAAGTATCTCCACCACTAAGTAATGCGACTTTAGCTTGGCTCATTAATGCCAAAAATTCGGTTCCTTGCAGGCTTGATAAACAAGTAACCTCATCACTTTTAGGAATTGCTTTATTATAATTTGCACCAAACACAACAACTGCTTTTAAACCAGTATGCTTAGTAATTTTAAGCGCGGCTTTAAAGTAAACCTCAGCACAATTAAGATTATTTAATATATGCCCGCCAGAACCCGCATTAACAATAAAATAGCCATCAGATACTAAGTTATAGCGATTTAAAACATCACGTTTTTGCTCACAAGAAGCAAATGCAACAAAAGGGCCTACATTACGAGGATGTGCCAAGGGAAACATGTCTAACTTCGCACTTTCAGCCCATGTAAGTGGCTCAATACAATAATCAGGCTGTACAACCCAATGTGTATCAATTAAATTAATCCTGTTTAGCTTCAATCCCTTAGCGCGTTTTTTTGCATGCTGAGAAATAAATATAACTTTAGCGCCTACTTTTTTAGCCGCTTTCATATGCCCTGCACGTCCTGCACAATCAAAAACAACGACGTCAGGTTTAAATTGCTCTATAAAGTCGCAAACAGAATCAAGCTCTTTAGTCGCTGAGTGTTCAAGCAATGTGGCTTCAAAAGGACACTTTTTTGCGTAGCTTGTATGCTTGTTTAGTATGAAGTGAATATCGAGAGAATCAGTAAGTTCTGCCTTTAAACTTTGAGCCAACAACAACGAGCGCATATATTCACCAATGCCTTCTGGTGATGATACGGGAATAAATAAAAGTCGTTTGTTGCTCATTACATTCTCAATTTCCTATTTGAACTCCAGTATACCAATCAGATACTTATTACGATAGCTAGGTTACATTTTTATATATTAAATTAGCCCTATAAATTTGATTATTTACTGCAATAACAAGCTTAGGTTGATAAACTTAGCCGCAATCTAAATCACAAGGATCTGAACTTTGCGAAACAGAATTTTTCTACTTTCTACTCTTTTTTGCGCTATGAGCGCGTCAGTTAATGCTGAGCCATGGGTAAAACCCGATGATTACGGTCTTAGAGCTGATATTCAACAATTAGCTGATGCCGGTGTTATTTTAGCTCCTGTAACTACCTATCCGCTTATGTGGAAAAGTTTTATAAGTGATGTGCAAAGCATGCCGCTTGAGCAATTATCTCCAAGCTTGCAAGATGCTTTACTTCGCGTTAAGCATCGATATAAATCAGAAAACAGCAGCTCGCATAGTCTTCAATTATCAGCTTTTGCAGCCACAGATCCTATTGTAGCAACAAGCTTTGGTGCAACAAATACACAAGAAACAGAGCTTTCAGCAGCTTACGCTTATTTAGGCGATAACTTTGCAGCTAAAGTAGCTATAAATTACAGAAAAGACGGTAAAAAATGTTTAGTTGATGGAAAAACGACTGACGATATAGTTACCGATGAGCAAGCTTTAACCGATTGTAACGATACCTCACTTGACGATAGTTACTTAGCTTACCGTTTAGGCAACTGGATTTTTAGAGCCGGTGCTGTTGAACAATTTTGGGGCCCAGGTGTTGATAACAGCTTAATTATGTCTGGTAATGCGAAACCTTTACCTGCACTAAGTGTAACCAGAGAAAAAAGTACTGCTTTTGAAACACCATGGTTAAGCTGGATTGGTCAATGGGGTTTTACCGCACAAATGGCTAAACTTGAGTCTACACGAGTAATTCCTGATGCTTTACTTTGGAGCAGTAGATTAAATATACGCCCAATACAACAATTAGAAATTGCACTTAGCTGGTCTGCACAATGGGCAGGAGACGGTCAACCGGGCTCTGCGGGTGATTTTATTGATGTCATAACTGGGCAAACTGCATGTATCGATGGCAATGAGAGTTGTGATAGCCAGTTAGAGTCGAAAATAGGTAATCAATTGGCTGGTATTGATATTCGTTGGTCAGATACCTTATTTGATCAACCATATGCGGTTTATGCCAGCACTATAGGTGAAGATGCTAGCTCACAGTTTAAACCCGCTGATAGAGCTTACTTATTTGGTGTGCAAACAACACAGCGTGTATATGATCAAAACTTATTAATAAATGTAGAGTACATAGATACAGGTGTTTCATGTCAAGCTGAATCAATAGTTGAAAATTGTTACTATGAGCATTCAGATTACAAATCGGGTTACCGTTACCATGGACGCACTATTGGTTCGACGTATGATAATGATGCGCAATCAGTTGTCCTAACACTACTTGGTCAGCTTTCTAATGGTGATGATTGGCAGTTTAAATTACGCAGTGTTGATTACAATAGTGACAATAGCGATTGGTACCCTAGCAATCCAGATTTAGGAAATACAATTACTAAAACAGGCTTTAATAGTAAGCAATTAGAGCTTCGTTATAGAATGCTTTCTATGGGAGGGCGAGTCACTTTAGGTGCTTTTGCATCTAACAATGACGGTGCTGAAAACGATACATCAGCATTTGCTAAGTATGAATTAAATTTTTAGTAAGTTACTTTATTAAAAATAAAAAGGGATGAAAACACTGTTTTCATCCCTTTTTTGTATTTTTAGTAACTTAAATCAGTAATTATACCAATTGCATTAAATTAGTGTTCTATTATAGCGATAAGAAAACAGCTCAATAACAAGGCTAAAATTATGATACATAGTTGTTCTATATAAATAATTTCTAACGTAGTTAGTGAGTTATTTAATACGCTAGAATGCTCATGCTTTTAATAAAATTGGTATTACTGTTTAATTTTACTAATTACTTTTGATGTTGAGCACCCATCTAAAAATTCAAGCACTTCAACTTTTCCGCCATGGCGAAGTACATGATCAGCACCCGCTATTTGATCTACAGTGTAGTCGCCACCTTTAACTAAAATATCAGGACTTATTTGCTCAATTAATTTAGCGGGAGTATCGTTTTCATCTAAACTTCCAAACGGAATAACCCAATCAACTGATGAAAGTGCGCTAAGTACCATCGCACGCTCATCTAGCGGGTTAATAGGGCGTTCTGCCCCTTTTAAACGCGTAATAGATTCATCATTATTTAATCCAACAACGAGTCTATCGCCTCGTGCTTTAGCTTGCGCTAAATAACGTACATGCCCAGCATGTAAAATATCAAAACAGCCATTAGTGAATACAATGGTTTCGCCGTTTTGTTTTGCAAATTCAATATGCTGAAGTACATCATCAAATGGTGTTTGGTAATGCTCACCCGTAGTATGTAAATACTGACCAAGCTTGCGGCTTAGCTCTTCTGGCGAGACAGTTGCAGCCCCAAACTTACTCACAACGATACCTGCGGCTAAATTAGCAATTTCGACAGCATCTTTAGGTTCCATGCCAGCACCAAGCATAACCGCGAGTGTAGCTATAACCGTATCACCAGCCCCGGTTACATCGCTTACTTCAAGCTCTTGCGCTGCAAAATCAAATTTTTC
Organism: Pseudoalteromonas sp. SG43-3; assembly: GCF_014164385.1. Lineage (NCBI taxonomy): Bacteria > Pseudomonadati > Pseudomonadota > Gammaproteobacteria > Alteromonadales > Pseudoalteromonadaceae > Pseudoalteromonas > Pseudoalteromonas sp. SG43-3. Next base: position 16,031 of record NZ_JACJFC010000032.1, on the reverse strand, counting down.
ATCTGCACTAATAAGCGACATACCTTGCTCAGAACGCGTAAGTAACATGGCTTTAATGCCATTTTTGCTAATTAAATCACGCGCACTTGCGGCTAAAGCCTCTTCTGAATCGGTTTGACCACCCGCTAACTTAAACTCATGTAAGTTAGGTGTAATGTAATCAGCACCTTCGTATAAGTGTAAGTCTGGCGATTTAGGGTCAATTAAAACGGTTTTTCCGGCGCCCTTAGCAAGGCTTATCATCTCTTTAATTAAGCTTAAAGATCCTTTGCTGTAATCAGAGAACACAATGAAGTCGTATTCATCAAGTACAAGCTCTAAGCGGTTTAATAAAAGCTGGCTATGTTGCTCAGTAAACATTTCTTCTAAATCAAGTCGAACCAATTGTTGGTGGCGGCTAATAACACGCATTTTTGAAATAGTTGGTAAATCACATACACTGACTAATTGTGAGCTTATTTTTTCACCTTTTAGGATGGTCTCTAAAATCTGCCCGCTTTCGTCCTCACCAATTAAACCCAATAAGCCAACTTTTGCATCTAACCGCGCTATATTTTTTGCAACGTTAGCTGCACCGCCCGCTTTGTCTTCAAATTTACTTACTTTAACAACCGGTACTGGCGCTTCTGGCGAAATGCGACCTGTATCACCATACCAATAGCGGTCTAGCATTACATCGCCAACAACTAATATTCGTGCCGCTGATAAGTTTTTTAATAACGATAAATCCATTACTGCTGCTCCGCAACAACCATATCCATGGCTTCACATAACCAGTGACCTATAAACATGTGAGCTTCTTGAATACGTGCTGTCTCGTCATTTTTTATAATAATAGGTAACTTAGCAATATCTTTTACTTTACCGCCATCACGCCCAGTTAATGCAACAGTAAAAGCGCCTAGTTTATTTGCAGCCTCTAATGCTAAATTAATATTGTTACTAGTACCTGATGTGGTTAAACCAATTACTAAATCTTCTGGCTTACATAACGCTTGAACTTGGCGTTCAAACACCGTATCAAAGTGATAATCGTTGCTGTGCGCTGTTAAAATAGAGGTGTCGGTGGTCAATGCCATTGAAGCAAGCGGACCACGTTCTAACTTATAACGCACTACAAATTCTGCAGCTAAATGCTGTGCATCTGCTGCACTACCACCGTTACCAAACCAAACAATCTTGCCACCAGCTTGTAATGCACTATGGCATGCTTCTAACAATTGCATAGATTCTTGATGATAAGCCTCCATCGTTTCAAATAATGCCTGATGACGGTTTAATGTTTCAACGTAGCTAGTTGCCACTGAATCGATAATTGACATGAAAAAATTCCTCTTGGAACTGAAATGGCAGGAAAAATTAAATTCATTATTCCATAATTTTATTTAATTGTGTGTATTTTATCGGGTTATAACTGAACCCAGACCATATTTTATAACGAGTATGTTTAGAAAACGGCTATTTCACGGTAAACTAACGCCAGTTCCCTTTAAGAAAGATCAGTATGGCACGCATTTTTTACTCATTCGCATTAATTATTATTAGCCCACTGATTGTATTTTATCTCTATATTTTACGAGGTAAAAAAAACCAAGGCTATCGTGCACACTTTAAAGAGCGCTTTGGGTTTGTCAGTAAGTCTTTATTTACGGTTAAAACTAAACCTTTAGTTTTTCATTGTGCTTCTGTTGGCGAGGTACTTGCCGCAACGCCACTTATTAAAGCTTTGCAAAAAGTGCATCCAAATTTAAATATACTTATAACCTGTAATACTCCAACAGGCAGAGAGCAAATACTTAGCCAGTTTAAAAATACTGTAGCGTGTAGCTATTTACCAATCGATTTCCCGTTTGCGACGGCTCGATTTTTAAAGCGTATAAAGCCACAAGCATTATGTATTTTAGAAACCGAGCTATGGCCAAATTTAATGGCGATAAGCCACAAAAAAAACATACCAGTGCTTGTCATCAATGCAAGACTCTCTGAAAAGTCACAGCAGGGCTATCAAAAGGTCGCTAAATTAACGCATATTATTATGCGCTCAATTACGGTACTTGCGAGTCACAATAAAACAGATGCTAAACGCTTTATTGAACTTGGTCTTGAGACTTCAAAAAGCCATGTAACAGGCTCAATAAAATTTGATATAACACCAAATGAAGAGCAACTAGCTAAAGTACTCAACCTTAAACAGCTTTATAACAGTAATGAAGACAATAAAGATGAACGCTTTGTATGGGTGGCAGGCTCAACACATCCTGTTGAGCATGAGCTGATACTTTCAGCCCATCAAGAATTACTAAAAAAGCAACCGAACGCATTACTTATAATTGCCCCGCGCCATCCAGAGCAATTTGACAAAGTGGCAGAGCTTTTAACGCAAAGCCCACTTAGTTTTAGCCGTCGTAGCGAAAACAACTATAATAATGAGCAAATACTTCTTGCTGATACGCTTGGTGAATTACAGTGTTTATATGGCTCTGCAAATGTGAGCTTTATTGGTGGCAGCTTAATACGTAGAGGTGGGCATAACCCACTGGAATCAGCAGCGTTTTCGGTAGGTGTAATAACAGGTCCACACACATACAATTTTGACCATGTTTATCCCGAGCTAACAAAGCTCAAAGGTGCTGTAGTGGTTGATAGTAACGACGAACTCGCAAAGCAGCTTATAACGTTTAGCCAAAACACAAAAGCGTGCCAAACCTTAGGTATTAAAGCTGCGCAATGCGTAACTAAAAACCAAGGTGCTATACAAAAAACACTTACCATTATTAATCAATATTTAGAGCCAAAACCGTGACCAACATAGCTATAAGCCAAACCCGCGAATGGGTATCATCTGTTATTGTTAAATATAACTTTTGCCCGTTTGCTCGAAAAGAAGTAGAAAATAACTGTATTCATTACATAGTAAGCTCTGCAACGAGTATGGATGATGCTGTAATGGATATGCTTGAGCAATGTGTTGAGCTTGACCGTGAACCAGAGCGCGAAACAACCCTTATCATGTTTGACAATGGCTTTAGTGACTTTGAAGACTTTTTAGACTTGGTCGATTTAGCTAATGCACTTTTAGTCGCGCAAGGCTTTGAAAGTAAGTATCAAATCGCTAATTTTCATCCTGACTACGTATTTGCTGACAGTGATGAAACCGATGCCGCAAACTACACAAATAGAGCGCCCTTTCCTACATTGCATTTAATCCGCGAAGCAAGTATGAGCGAAGCACTTGATAGTTATAACGAGCCTGAATCTATTCCTGAGCATAATATAAATCTAGCAAGGCGTAAGGGGATTGGTTTTTGGCAGCAGTTACTTGAAGGCTGTAAAAAACCGAGCGCTTAAATGCTCGGTTTTATTTTGGTTTGTGCAGAACAAGACAATAACAAACGCTTATTTTTTAACCCAGTTGCCATTTACTTCAACGTAATGACCACTTTGGGTTTTTTCAATTGTTTTAGCGGCAGCAAGTGCTTCTACTTGTGAAAGCGACAAGTTATTCTTTTTAGCGAGCTTTAAGTACTGCGCTTTACGCTTTGCATTTATGTCATCAACAACGGCTTTTGCCTCTGCGTTTTGTACAACAAGTCCTAAATAACCAGAGCTATCTTCACCTACTAAACCTTGGTTTTTAGCGTCATCAAGGCTAATAGCCCAAGCAGAGAAAGACATACATACTGCACTAACTAACGTAATAATATTTAATTTTTTCTTCGTATTCATGTTCTAGCTCCTTAAAATAACTCACTGTCGTCACTAAATAAATTGTCGAGTTCTTTATCTACTTTTACGCGAATTTCGTGATCGACCTTCACATTTAAATTAATAGTAATGGGCTCTTTAGCAGACACCTCAACACGATGCGTGCAAGCACTTAGTGTACTAATAGCACTCAGCGCGAGCAGTACTTTTATCAATAACGACTGTCTCATTATTAGTTTCCTTTTTGTGAGTATTGTTGCTCAACTTTTTGTGTAATTTCGTCACTTAAACGCAGTGCGCGTAAAAGTGTAAATACGTTTTCTTCGTGGTTATAATTAAAGTTAACCTGCTGCTGCTCTGCTTTATTATAGCCTTGCAAATTAACCCCTAGTTTTAACCAACCATCATTTTTTAGTGCCACACTGCTATTAAGTTTTTGAATATCTAAATTAGTTAATAGCCCTAACACAGGTTGTAACTCTTGCTGTTGCTGCATTACTGAATCAAAAGCGGCATTATTGGTAATTTTTAAATTACCTGTTCCTTGGCTAAATAAGCTACCGTCAATTATTTCAATTTTTCCACTATCAAAGTGAACCGGTAAAGACCCCGCCAAGCGTCCCGTTAATACAATGCCCGACTTATCGTCGAGTGTAACAAGTTTGCTTGCATCAATATTTTCAAACTTAACATTAGCAACTTGGTTTGGCTTCCCTACTGTGTAGCTATCTAATGAAAACTCACCACCAAACACACTTCCTTTTACATCATTTATAAGCGCGGTATTACTACTCACTTGCCACTGCCCTTCAACCGCTTTAACTACGGCACCCGCCCTAAGCTCATTTAAATTAAAGGTAGTTGGTTTTACATTAAGCTTACCTGAATTATATTCCCCGCTAAATATACTGCTTAAATCGCTCGCAAGGTAATCGTTATACAATGCACTTGTATGACTAATCCCTATATTGAACAGTGCATTTTGTAAGTTTATATCGCCACTAATATAGCCATTAAATTCGCCCTCTGTTAACTGTGAAAGTGGCTCAAATTGACTAATAAACGCATTTAACGACAGCGCACTTTGTTCAGGAATAACTACTTCAAATGGATGAGCTTGCGACGACATATGATGATTTATCACTAACTCAACATCGTTTATAAATGCGTGATGCGTGGCTTTTAGTGCACGGCTTTGCAAGCCCGTAGACTCTACTTTTATATTATTAAGTTTTATGTCGGGGCTATTAACAGCCTTTATATTCGTTTTTGCTGTTAGATCAGCAAATAACTCACCTACGCCTAAATTAGCATTTGCTGTTAATGTGTTACTTATATCTGTGACTTTAAACTCTTTATATTCTGCGCTTTTTAATTGCTGAGTTAACGCTACCTCTGCGTTTAACTGTTTATCCATTTTTGCTATTAAATCACCTTGGTATTGCACTGCACTTATATTAAACGCATCTACACTATTAAGCGTTAATTTAGCATTTATAAGCCCAATTGGTTTTGAGTCTATAAACTCACTTATATTAAAGTGACCACTAAGGCTAAGCCCATCCGCTGTTGCGGGTACAAACTCAGGTAAATTTTCAAGCATAACGGCGTAATCGCCTTTAATTGCAGTGCCAGATAACTGAGCATTAACGTTAATATTATTTATATCGGGTGTATTTATTTGAGCTGATAAAGTTGACTGTAAGTCTTTAAATGGAGATGTAATATTTAGTGTTGTATCTGTTATTAAAATATCAAATTGCTTATCGCCCACGCTTACCAAATTAATTGCAGGCACCCTCAACCCACTAGCCTCTAAGCTAATTGATTGAGGGAGTTTAAGTTGCCAATTTAAAGGAACTTGTTTGCTAATAAAGCCTGCATATTCACTTGGTGGAATTAACTCAGTACAGCTTGGTGTTAAATTAATTTTGTTATTAAGCAAATCGGTATTAAACATTAACGCTTGGCTATTTAAATTAAAACGCGTCGCCAATTTACCAGTGGTTAATACGTTAACTTTGCACTGCTCATACGTGTGAGCAAACTGGGAGCTAATATCGCCATTTAACTCAAGTTCTATACCATCAAAGCTAAATGCTTGCTGAGTATTAAAGTTAAAATCTGCTATTAATGTATTTTTAGTGTTTATAACGTGCTTTAAAAAAGTGTCATTAATTTCAAACTGACCCCTTACTTTATTAGCAGTCAAAATTGCACTTGCGTTTATATCACCTGAGACATTAAATTTATTTAGTTCGGGTTCTAATATGCTTATTTTAAGTGGCTTATTGAGCTCATCACTTTTTACTACAAGCTGTTTAATATTGATTAATGGGCGATTTAAGGGAAGTGCTAAATCGAGATTTTTAGCAAGCTGATTAGCATTATCACTTTTAGGGAGTGGATTAACAGTTAGCACTGCATTTTCAATATCTACACGCTTTGTATTTGCAGTAATACCAGTAAGTTGTAATTGTTGATTTTGATAATTTAAACACACTCTGTCAGCATGAATATTTAAGCTAGACGTGATTGAAAAATCAAGGCAGTTTAATGTGACACCCGCTTTTTCGAGCTCAGGCGCTATAACCCACTGTAATAAAGGCAAGCGAAATACATAACCAAGCAGTAAGGTACTTAGCAATAAAACGCCAACAATTAAACCAATTCGCTTAAACATACTATCCTTAAATGCTTTGTGCTTTTAGCTATACTAATACCAACCTGCATAAATCTTTGATCAATTTAACGAATTAAATTGCACTATAACGTCGTTAAAAGTTTTTTATTTAGAACAAGTAGATATAAAAACTTTTGCCTAGTTCTAGCGTAATTTTTTTAACGTTAAATAGACCCCATATATAAGCAGATTGGTATAATCAAAAAAGGCTGCACAATGCAGCCTTTTTTATTTTACAGTAAGATTATGAATCTAACTTGTATAAACGTAAATATAATTAACCTACGTTTTTACGTGCGTTACGGAACATACGCATCCACGGGCTATCCTCGAGCCACTCATCTGGGTGCCAAGAATTGGCAACGCTTCTGAATACCCGTTCTGGATGCGGCATCATTACAGTGGCACGACCATCAGTTGACGTAATACCGGTAATACCTTCTGGAGAACCATTAGGATTCGCTGGGTACTGCGTTGTAGGGTTACCGTAGTTATCTACAAATTTAACCGCTACAGTGCCGCTATCAAGCGCCGCTTTAGTGGCTGCATCGTTTGCAAACTCAGCATGACCTTCACCATGAGAAACCGCTATAGGCATACGCGAGCCAGCCATTCCGTTAAAGAACACAGACGGATTCTCTTGTATTTCTACTAAACTAAAGCGTGCTTCAAAACGCTCTGATTTATTAGTTACAAAGCGCGGCCAATATTCAGTACCAGGGATCAACTCTTTTAACGTTGATAACATTTGGCAACCGTTACATACACCTAAGCTGAAAGTATCTTCACGGTGGAAAAAGTTTTGGAACTGATCGCGTGCCATGTCGTTAAACAAAATAGACTTAGCCCAACCTTCACCCGCACCAAGTACGTCACCGTATGAGAAACCACCACAGGCCACTAAACCTTTAAATTGCTCTAGTGTTAAACGACCTTCTAAAATGTCGCTCATGTGTACATCAACGGCTGCAAAACCTGCGCGATTAAACGCTGCCGCCATTTCTAAATGAGAGTTAACACCCTGCTCACGTAAAATAGCCATTTGCGGTTTAGCACCGGTTGCAATGTATGGTGCAGCTATATCTTCGTTTAAATCAAAGTTAAGTTTTACGTTTAAGCCTGGATCTTTTGCATCAAATTTAGCATCAAACTCTTGCTTAGCACACTCAGGGTTATCACGGCGTGCTTGCATTTGATAGGTTGTTTCAGCCCAAATAGTACGAAGCTCAGTACGCGTATGATTAAGTACCGTATTTTCGCCACGGTTAAATATAATCGTATCGTCACTGTTAAGCGTGCCAATGCTGTGGCTAATTGCAGCTATACCATGTTGTTCAAACACCGCATTTACTGCATCTAAATCAGCATTTGCAACTTGAATTACCGCACCTAGCTCTTCGTTATAAAGCGCTTCAATGTCTGAACCTGTTAAAGCTGCTAAATCAACAGTTACACCGGTATGACCCGTAAACGCCATTTCAGCTACTGTGGTAAATAAACCACCATCTGAGCGGTCATGATAAGCAAGTAACTTACTATCAGCCACAAGTGCTTGCATTGCGTTATAGAAGCCTTTTAATAACTCAGGGCTATCAACATCAGGGGTTACATCACCTAATTGCTTATAAACTTGTGCAAGGCTTGATGCGCCCATGCGGTTTTTACCCGCACCTAAATCAACTAATATAAGCGATGTATCGCCTTTATCTGTGCGCAGTTGTGGAGTTACTGTTTTACGTACGTCGTCAACACGACCAAACGCAGTTATAACCAGTGAAAGCGGCGATGTTACTGACTTCTCTTGTGAGTCACCTTCATCTTTCCATGTCGTTTTCATCGACATAGAATCTTTACCTACAGGAATCGTTAAACCAAGCGCAGGGCAAAGCTCTTCGCCTACGGCTTTAACAGCTTCATATAAACCAGCATCTTCACCTGGGTGACCCGCTGCTGCCATCCAGTTTGCCGATAACTTAATGTTTTCAAGGCTACCAATATTTGCACAGGCAATATTAGTTAACGACTCTGCCACAGCTAAACGAGCAGATGCACCGTAATTAAGTAATGCAGCCGGAGTACGCTCACCGAGTGACATAGCTTCACCGTGGTAAGTATCATACGTTGCCGCAGTTACAGCACAGTTAGCAACAGGTACTTGCCAAGGACCAACCATTTGGTCGCGCGCTACTAAACCCGTAACTGAGCGATCGCCGATTGTTATTAAGAATGTTTTTTCTGCAATGGTTGGTAAACGCATTAATCGCTGCGCTGCATCTGCTGCATTTATTGATGTGATATCAAGCGCTTTGCCAACAACTTGCTTTGACGTTACATCGCGGTGCATTTTAGGTGCTTTACCTAATAATACGTCCAGCGGCAAATCAACAGGGTTATTTTCAAAGTGGCTGTCTGACACAGTTAAGTGAGGTTCAGCTGTTGCTTCACCAATAACAGCGTACTGGGCACGTTCGCGCTTACAAATTGCTTCAAAGCGGTCAAAGTCCTCTACGCCAACAGCGAGTACATAACGCTCTTGTGATTCATTACACCAAATTTCGTGTGGTGCCATGCCTGGCTCATCGTTAGGGATGCTACGTAATTGGAACTTACCACCACGTCCGCCATCATTAACAAGCTCAGGAAACGCGTTAGATAAACCGCCGGCACCTACATCATGGATAAACGCGATTGGGTTTTCATCGCCTAGCTGCCAACATTTATCGATAACTTCTTGGCAACGACGCTCCATTTCTGGGTTTTCGCGCTGTACTGAAGCAAAGTCTAAATCTTCGTTTGACTGACCTGAGGCCATACTTGATGCAGCACCACCGCCTAAACCAATGTTCATTGCAGGCCCGCCTAGCGCAATTAATTTAGCGCCTACAGGAATATCACCTTTTTGAACATGATCAGAGCGAATATTACCTAAACCACCGGCAAGCATAATTGGTTTATGGTAACCACGTACTTCTTCACCGTTATGGCTTGTTACTTTTTCTTCGTAAGTACGGAAGTAGCCTAATAAGTTAGGACGACCAAACTCATTATTAAATGCAGCGCCACCTAGTGGACCTTCTGTCATTATATCAAGTGCGTTTACAATACGACCCGGCTTACCAAAATCGCTTTCCCACGGTTGCTCGTAACCTGGAATACGTAAATTTGATACAGTAAAGCCAACTAACCCTGCTTTTGGCTTAGAGCCACGACCAGTTGCGCCTTCATCGCGAATCTCACCACCAGAACCTGTAGCAGCACCTGAGAATGGCGCAATAGCTGTTGGGTGGTTATGAGTTTCAACTTTCATTAGTATTTCAATGTCTTCTTGATGATACGCATATTCACCTTGCGCATTTGGGAAGAAGCGACCCGCTTTTGAGCCTTTCATTACTGCCGCGTTATCTTTATACGCCGACAATACATTTTCAGGATTTAGCTCAAACGTATTTTTAATCATTTTAAACAGCGATTTTGGCTGCTCTTTACCATCGATTGTCCAGTCAGCATTAAATATTTTATGGCGACAATGCTCTGAGTTCGCTTGTGCAAACATAAACAATTCGATGTCGTTAGGGTTACGTCCTAACTTTGTAAAATTTTCTACTAAGTAGTCTATTTCGTCATCAGCAAGCGCAAAGCCTTGCTCAACATTGGCTGTTGCTAGTGCTTCGCGTCCACCACCTAAAATATCGACAGACGACATTTGGCGTGGGGCATCACTGCGAAACAGCTGAGCCGCATCTTCAAGTTCATTGTGTGTGGCTTCAGTCATGCGGTCGTGCAATAACGCAGTTACTTGTGCAAGTTGTTCTGCGTTTAAATCACCTTCAACATAATAAGCAATACCGCGTTCAACACGGTGAACCTGCTTTAAACCACAGTTGTGGGCGATGTCGGTAGCTTTAGATGCCCAAGGTGAAATGGTACCTGGGCGAGGTGTAACAAGTACAAGTTTGCCAGCTGGGGTATGCTCAGCAATAGTTGGACCGTAAGTTAATAGTTTTTCAAGCTTGGTTTGCTCAGAGCTACTCAACGGCGATGTTAAATCGGCAAAGTGAGCATACTCGGCGTATACGTTAGTGACTGGAAGTTGCGATTGTTGGCAACGCGCTAAAATTTTATTAACTCTGAACTCTGAAAGTGCTGGTGCACCACGAAGGATCAACATAGGTAATTTCATCCGGGGTTAGGGATTGAACGATATTTTAGGCACGCATTATAGTCCAATTAGCATTCAGATTTAACTCAAAATTACGCTTTTCATAAAATTAACTTTTTAGCTTTATTTATAGCCTCTTTTGGTTAATAAAATAAAAGGTAAAGTGACGCGATGGCTTAGTTTTGCTATAACGGTGGCTGGCGAGCTTAAGGGGCACTCAATGTTCAAAGAAAAACTAATAATAATCATTACTTTAGTTATGCTGTTATGTGCATGTGATATGCAAGAGCAGCCAACTCAACTCGCCCAAATAAAAGAACAAAACAAAATACGTGTGGGTACACTTGCAAGTGCTAGTAATTATTATCAAGCCGTTCAAGGTGAACAAGGCTTTGAATATGAGCTATCTCAAGCATTTGCTGAATATCTAGGTGTAGAGCTTGAAATAGTGCCATTTTTTAACTTATCCGATATGTTTGAACGCCTTGAAAGCGGTGATTTAGATTTAATTGCCTCAGGACTTACCTATAATAAAACCCGTGCAGAGCAATACCGTTATGGACCAACTTACAGAACAATCAGCCAAAAGTTAGTTTATAAGCAAGGACGTGTTCGCCCTCGAGAGTTTGCCGACTTAGATGGCAACTTTACTGTTATCGCTAAAAGTAGTCATTCACTTACTCTGCAAAAAATGAAAAAAAACAATCCAGATCTTACTTGGATAGAAAGCGAAGAGTTTGATGAAGAAGAACTACTTCAAGCAGTTATTGATGGCGAAATAGATTACACACTCGCTGATACACATACCCTATCGCTGTTTCGACGTTATCATCCAAATTTAAGTATCGGTTTTTCTGTTAGTCATAACGACCCGATTGCATGGATACTTAATAAATCAAAAGATGATTCTTTATACTCCTTATTAGTGCCATTTTTTGGCGATATAAAACAGAGTAATCAGCTCTACGTACTTGAAGAAAAATACTTTGGCCACGTGCGCCAATTTAACTATGTAAATACCCTTGCTTATATCGAAGCTATCAAAGAAACCTTACCAACATACCAACCATGGTTTGAACAATATGCTGGTAGCCTTGATTGGCGTTTATTAGCGGCACTTAGCTATCAAGAATCTATGTGGAATCCTCGTGCTAAATCGCCAACAGGCGTTCGCGGTATTATGATGCTAACCCGCAGTACAGCAAAACAAGTAGGTGTTACCAACCGCTTAGAGCCAGAGCAAAATATTCGCGGTGGTGGTAAGTATTTAAGTAAACTGATTAAGCGTATTCCTGATAGAATTCCTCAACCTGATAGAACATGGCTTGCACTAGCGGCTTACAATGTAGGTTGGGGGCACGTTAACGACGCGCGTATAATTACCGAGCAGCAAGGCGCAAGCCCTGATAAATGGGCTGATGTAAAAAAACGCTTACCGCTGTTAATTAAAAAGCGCTATTACCGTAAAACTCGCTATGGTTATGCGCGTGGCGATGTAGCGGTTAAATATGTTGATAATATTCGTCGCTATTACGATGCACTTGTTTGGCTAGATGAGAATAATGCTATTGCTGTAGAACCTGAACCTGAACCTGAACCTGAACCAATCACAGAGCAGAGCACTGATACCGAGCCAAACTTAAATGAAGAAAGTGACGATAAAAGTAACAAAGATGAAGCGCAAACAGAAAAACAACAGCCTATAATTGAGCCCGAACTACCAAGTGAAAACAATAACTAAGATTTATATAGGTATCAGTTTTTTGAGCAAACCAGTAAGCAAAATTTAAGTAAATTAAATATCTGTTTACTTGTCATCAAATGATCACTAATGTGTATTACTTGTATATTATTATTTTATAAGATATACCCTGCGCCTTTCTCACTCTTGCATTAGGAGAAAACATGCTAAAACGTAGACGCACACAAAAATTAAAACGCAATGTGATTTATTCAACAGCCACACGTCGTCGTGTTATGCTAAGAAAACTGCACAAAAAAATCATCTGGCGCCGCCGAATGTTTGCTATGCAGCAAATGGCTGAAACAGAAATAGAGCCAATCGCTAGTTAACTCTAGCTAGGTTTATTTATTTGTTCATCACGAGCAGCTTTCTTAGCTGCTTTAATTTGCGCTCTTCTACGCTTAAAAAAATTCGAAATAGTATCACCGCATTGCTGTGCCAAAACACCACCGCACACCTCAACTTGATGATTTAACTTAGGCTCTTGTAATAAGTTCATAATTGAACCTGCAGACCCTGTTTTAGCATCGAGGGCACCAAATACTAAACGCTTTATTCTGCTATGCACCAACAGTCCTGCACACATAGAGCAAGGCTCTAACGTTACATATAGTGTGCAATCAATTAAGCGGTAATTATTAAGTACTTTTCCAGCTTCTCGCACTGCAATCATTTCGGCATGGGCTGATGGGTCGTTATCCGTTATTGAGCGGTTGTACCCCACTGAAATTAGCTGGTTATCTTTGACTACAATTGCTCCAACCGGAATTTCATCAAGCAACTCTGCTTGCTTTGCATACAAAAGCGCTTGCTCCATCCAGTAGGAATCATTAAATGGCTCGTTCATTCTTTCTACTTAAATAACTTTTTATGCTGTAATTATACCTAGTTAGCACTCTAAAGTGCGTCATTCATTACTTTATTGCAAAAATAAAACGATATTTACCTGTTTGTAATGGCTCACTAGTGTGGATTTACGCTATAATCTCACGCTTTTTTTATTTAGCTCACAACACGGGTAGCAAATGAAATTTCCTGGACGCCGCAGGCATAAACATTATTTTCCAGTGGAAGCCAAAGATCCACTTACTAATCAACTTAACGCAACAGAGCGATTACAACGTAGTTATATTACGGGTATCGATCAGATCGTTGTTGATATAGAGGCAAAAGTTGATCAAGCTTTCCTTGACGAATTTCAACTACGTAGAGGTATGTCACAAGTTATTGATAGCGACATAACGAACGCCTTATACGATCGTTTAAAATTAAACGATATGGTTGATTTTGAGTTTGCCGGTGGGACCATTGGTAACACTATGCACAACTACTCTGTACTTGCAGATGATCGCTCAGTTTTATTAGGCGTAATGAGCGAAAATATAAAAATAGGTAGCTATGCTTACCGCTTTTTATGTAATACCTCAAGCCGTGTAGATTTAAACTATCTCCAACCAGTAGATGGGCCTATAGGTCGTTGTTTTACATTAATTGATGAAACCGGTGAGCGTACTTTTGCGATAAGTGCGGGCCTAATGAATCACTTACGTCCTGAATCTATCGATAAAAACCTTATTGAAAATTCATCAGCATTAGTGATCAGTGCCTACCTCATGCGTACGCAAGGTAGTGAAACGATGACTGAAGCGACTATGCAAGCGGTAAAATACGCTAATGATGCAGGTGTGCCAGTTGTTCTTACACTCGGAACTAAATTCTTAATTGAACAAGACCCGACCTGGTGGGCAAACTTTGTTGAAAAGCATGTTGATATTCTTGCTATGAACGAAGAAGAAGGGTTAGCTATTACAGGTTTTGAAGACCCTCTTCTAGCTGCTGATAAAGCACTTGATTGGGTGGATTTAGTAATTTGTACCGCTGGCGAAAAAGGCTTATTTATGGCCGGCTACGTAGACGAAAGCTTAAAGCGTGAAACCGAATACCCGTTATTACCAGGAGCAATACCTGATTTTAATCGATACGAATTTTCACGTGCTATGCGTAAAACCCAGTGTGATGAGCCTATCAGAGCATATAGCCATACAGCCCCATTTATGGGTGGACCTGACTCAATCAAAAACACCAATGGTGCAGGCGATTGTGCTTTAGCGGCTGTGCTACATGACTTGTCAGCAAATGTTTATCATAAACTTAATGTGGCAAACTCTGCTAAGCATCAGCAACAAGCTATTACTTACTCGTCACTATCGCAAATTAGTAAATATGCTAACCGAGCTAGTTATGAAGTGTTAGTTCAGCACTCTCCTCGTTTATCTCGCGGTTTACCAGAACGCGAAGACTGCTTAGAACAGGTTTATTGGGAACAATAATAACGGTGGGAGCAATCATTGCTCCCTATCAACTTCCTAAAAAATAGAAATATCGAGCTTTTTAGATAGCAGTTCCAGCGCCGCAATTCCTGCAACCGAATTACCAAACGAGTTAAGTCCCGGAGAATAAACAGCTACCGTAAACTTATTTGGTAACACGGCTAAAATAGTCCCTGACACTCCCGATTTACCTGGCATACCTACTCTGTAACCAAAATCCCCCGCAGCATCGTATAAGCCACTGGTAAATAATAGCGAATTAAGCTGCTTATTTTGACGGCTACTTAAAACACGATCGCCCGATCGATTATCAACACCTTTATTTGCTAAAAAATTATAAGCTTTGGCTAATTCAATACAGTTGAGCTCAATAGAACAAAAGTTAAAGTAAGACCATAAAACATCATCGACTTCATTTTCAAAATTACCAAACGACTTCATTAAATGTGCCATAGCAGCATTACGGTGTCTAAATTCATACTCAGAATTAGCGACTTTTTTATCAATCACTATCCCTCTATTACCAGCTAACAACCTAAAGGTCTCGAGCATAGAGTGCATTGGTGCAGATAAGCGGCTGTATAACGCATCACACGTTACAATTGCGCCTGCATTTATGAAAGGGTTACGAGGAATCCCTTTTTCAAACTCAAGCTGTGTAAGCGAATTAAAGGCAGTACCTGAAGGCTCCTTTCCAACTCGATGCCAAAGTTCATCACCATAACGTTGCAGTGCCATAGTAAGTGTCATAACTTTTGAAACAGACTGAATGGTAAAACGTTGAGAGCAATCCCCCGCACATACAGTCTTACCATCAGTTGTATAAATAGCGATAGAAAATTGCTCAGGATCGACCTCTGCAAGGGCCGGTATATAATCAGCTACTGTTCCTTGTGATAATAAAGGGCGTACTTCATGTGCTATTTCATCAAGCACCTTTTGGTAATCAGCTGTAGGCAAACTAGACCTCTATATCATCATTCATAAAAATTGGATTTTAGCACGCGCGAATAGACGCAACTAGTTTTGTTGTTGAATTTAAAGGGGGGATGTTTTTCTTAATTTAAAAAAGCAAAAAACCCGTCACATTACTGTAACGGGTTTCTCTTAATTAAATCCTGGTAATGTCCTACTTTCACATAGCAAATGCTACACTATCATCGGCGCTGTTTCGTTTCACTACTGAGTTCGGCATGGGATCAGGTGGGTCCAAAACGCTATTGTCACCAAGAAAATTCTTTTCAATTTTCTTATTTTAATTATTAAGGTTAAAGTCCTTCGACTGAATTTGAAGCCTGGTAATGTCCTACTTTCACATAGCAAATGCTACACTATCATCGGCGCTGTTTCGTTTCACTACTGAGTTCGGCATGGAGTCAGGTGGGTCCAAAACGCTATTGTCACCAAGCA
>NZ_JACJFC010000031.1:0-31579 GCF_014164385.1 Pseudoalteromonas sp. SG43-3 | reverse complement strand
ACACCTAAATTTGCCTTAATAAGCAATTATATTTTTTACACGTACAGAGGCCGCTAGCCTGAGCAGTTAAGCAGGTTAACTAATTGATTTTAAGCAGCTACCTAGCTGCTAACTCGTTCGCTCTATTTTATTTGTCGCCTCATCTAAATTCATCACACCAATAAATCGTAAGGTACCTGTCTTGCATGACTGGCAAGACCAATGGGGTATTAATCGTTCTTGCTCTACCTTCGGCTTCACCGCTTTGCATGGAGTTGCTGATACTTGAGCCTTTATTAACCCTAACTTTCGCTTACGACACGCATTAGCTAAAAAGCCATAGTGACGAATGCGCATAAACCCTTTGGGCAATACATGTTGTAAGTAACGCCGTAAAAATTCATCACAGCTCAGTGTCATTACTTTATCGCGGTTGTTATCTGCATAATCTCGGTATTTAAAGCTCACTGTTTCTTCAGTCGCTGACACTAATCGCGATTCTGACATCACGCCTTTTCGGGTATAACGTGCAAGGTAACTGACTAACTTTTCACTGTACGTTAAGCAGGCTTTGCTATACACACACCATTTGGTTGGTGTGCTTACCTTCGCGAATGAACTATCGCATTCATTGAGCGCCGCGAGCATTTTCCCTCTAAACACTGTTGATAATGCTTTAACGGGGTATAAATAGCCTTTTTCTATTTCATGCCAGTGCGCTTTATCAAGCGCGCCTGCGGGTATCAAGCAATGCAGGTGAATATGCTGACTTAAGTTCTGCCCCCACGTATGCAGTACGCTTGTCATGCCTAGCTGGCCATGCCTCTTTCGTTTCGCAAACTTACACAGCGTTTGCCATGCGGCTTTAAATAAACATTGATACAGCGCGTTTGGGTTGTAGTGCGCAATGATATTTAACTCATGCGGGAGCGTAAAAACAAGGTGGAAATAGCGACACGATAATAAATCCTCTTGTTGTCTTTGCACCCATTTAGCCGTTGCCATACCTTGGCAACGTGGGCAATGCCGATCTCGACAGCTACATCCAATTTGTTGTACTTCACTACAGTTATCACATTGCCATGCTTGATAACCGAGCTGTCCCGTTCTGCATGATTGAAGGTGTTGGCAGACTCGTAACTGCTGATAACTCATTATGTGGTGCAGCCGATAACTCCCAAGGCCAGAGTTTAAAATATCAGCGAGATGCAAGCCGCTCATTGGTTTCCCCAACTTGCGAGTAAATCAATACCACCATGCCCTAATTCAGGTAACCTGTGTAAGTAACTTTGCGTGGTTCTAATGTCACTGTGACCAAGCTGATGTTGAAGTTGATGAAGCGGCATCCCTAACTCAAGTTGATGTGTTGCATAAGCATGGCGTAATACATGTGGATTACAGTGCTTTAAACCACACATTTGTGCATGTTTTTTCAATGCCTTTCTGAAGCTTGAGGGTGACATGGGTTTATCCATTAACCATCGTGAATAAAACATCCAGCCTGTTGGGTGATACATTTTCCAATAGCAACGTAATTGATTTAGCACGCTATCTGATACAACAACATAGCGTGACTTATCTCCTTTACCATGTTCAATTAAAATGGTTTTACGCTGTCCATCGATGTCTTGCACTTTGATGCGCAGCAGTTCGCCAATACGCAAACCACATCCATAACACACCACTATCAATGTTTTTAAGCGCATATCGGTGCAACTGTCTATAAGCCGTCGCATGTCATCGCGCGATAAATACGTGGGTGCGCGAAGTTTTACTTTTGGCAGTACAATATCTAAGTTTAGTGGCCGATGTAAAATATTCTTAAACAAGAACCAAATGCTGTTTATTTGTATTTTTTGGCTTGCTCTAGAAAGTTTACGAATAGCGGGATCTTTAAAAAAGATATTCAGCTCATCATCAGTAATTAAATCGAGTGGTTTATTAAAATAATGGCTGAGTTTAAGTAAATGCTCGCAGTAACTTTTACAGGTACTTTGTGAATAACCAAGATAGGCTATTTCAGTTTTGACTTGTTCAATGAGTGTATTCATGACTTACCTCCAAATATGGGATAACCCCAAGGTAAGTGTGGCTCAAATGGTCAGAATAGGATCTCCGCGTAGCGGCTTAGTTCAACAATTTAATAGTGCGCTCGTCGCGCATATTTCTACCGACTTAGCGCTCATTTATCTACTTTATATAGTTTTAGCAAATTACCTAAGGTATTACTATCACTAAGTTTTCTAAAGTTTTTAGGTGAAGTTAATAATCCAATTTGCGCGCAGCGCGCATTTTCATGAATATATGCGCAAAAAGCAGTTTGACCAATCAATTAACTACTATATTTAGCCAATCTCAATAACTGGTTTTCGCTCATAACCGCCTTAGAACATTTGCATTGCGACATTTATCTTGGCCGCTAACACCGCTCTATTAATATGAGGTACAACAATAAACCGCTATCCATACAGTAATAAACCAAAAAAGATAAAGTATAGAATTTTAGTTGGGAATCTCTGTTTAATTAGTTTAAGCCTAAAAACAAAATTCTGTCCCCTATGAAAAGAACCCAAATAAGGAACGGAAGCACCATCGCTACAAGCACTGCCACATATGGCTCTTCATTCCAGATGTGTGATAAAACATTCCAAAGTTGGATGAGAAAGAACAAAAAGATCCTCTTTGATCAAACTACTCAATAATTGTACTAAATAATGCAATTAGTCATAAATCTGTAACTTTGATCCGCGATAATCTCTATCCGATAAATGAATAGACTCAAGAAGATTAAGTAAGATGAGTACACCCTTAGTGCAACTAACATTTGCACTGCAATCATTTGATGATTCTATGTCTGCGGCGATGAGCCACGCTATGGAATATGAAAAGCTATCGCTAAAAGCCAATGCTGCGCATAACATTACGCTGCAGTGTGTGTTGCCTGATGGCGCAAATGAGAGCGATGTTATTTCACTAAGTGCAACGCAGCCCAGTGCGCGTGGGGCGCAGTATTTTACTGAAAAAACGCTGAGCAATGCAGACCTTGAATCTGGTACTGTAAATCTTACTTTAAGTAACATTACACAAAGCCAGTGTTTTGTAGTGCAAATGATGCTGCACGGAAAAAACACGACCTTAAAAGAAAGCCAGCAACTCGATGTGTACATTAAAGCATTTGAGCAAGGCTATATTCCTGAGCAAATAAAAACTGAACATACCAAGTCACAGGGCGTTCGTAGCTACTTTGCAAGTATGGGCTCTACGTTTTTATCGCTGTTTTAATGCAAACTGCACTTAAATTACGCGACACTACTTATAAGTTGTTAGGGCGTGTTGAACTTTGGTGGGTGAATTTACAGCAGTATGTTTGGTTTTTAGGCAAGGCAGAGCCTATGTAGTGTGGTTACTCCCCATAAATAGGCGATAACGCAGCATAAATACCAAACATGCACTGCCCTTTGGGTTCTTTCTAGGGACGATTAACTCTTTGTTGCCTACATGGATGTAGGTAAGGGGCGTGAGCAGGACGCGGAAGCTTTGCTCGGTTTTTACTTAGCCCACTAGGTTACAAACCTCGCGCCGCGATTTAATCGCCTCTAGATTGAACAAATTTCAATCCACAAAGACCAACACGCCCTAGTCTGCAAAACTTACTTTACCCATAGTAACTCCCGCAATACCTTGTGCGGTGTTACTTAGGTGTTGCTGCTCTCCGGCTAGGCATTCGTTTGCTAAAATAGCAAATAACACAGCCTCTTTTGCATCAGGGTTAATACCTAAATCGTCGGTATTTTTAAAAGCCTTAATACGTGGGCAAAGCGTTGTAAGTTGCGCCATTAGTAATGGGTTATGAATACCCCCACCACTTGCATACACCACACAATTTTGTGCGCGCTCTGCACACTCGTTTAATGCATTTGCTATAGCGGTTGCTGTAAAGGTATTTAAGGTGGCCATTACATCTTCATGGCTTAAGTGCTGTGTATTTGTAAGCTGCTGTGCGGTGTTTAAATACGCTAAGTTAAATACCTCAGGCCCTGTGGTTTTAGGCATTGGGAGTTTAAAAAATGCGTTATTACACAATGCATTTAATAATGGTGTATTTACCTTGCCTGCTTTAGCTATTTTTGCGCCATCGTCATAATGCATATCTTTAAAATGTTGCTGTACGTAGGCATCCATAATGGTATTACCGGGGCCAATGTCGGAGCTAAACACACGGTTTGCATCACCACTTTTGGGTAAAAACGTTAAGTTAGCTATGCCGCCCATATTTAGCAAAATCCGACTCTCCACAGCGCTCGAAAAATACAAATAATCGCCATACACAGCAAGTGGTGCGCCCTCGCCTCCTGCGGCTATGTGTTTTTGCCTAAAATCACCAATGGTTGTAATACCCGTAGTAACGGCTATTTGGTCGCTATCGCCAATTTGTAAGGTGCCATTAGTAAAGCTTTTGTGATTATGCTGCGACTGCGGGCAGTGGTAAATGGTTTGCCCGTGACTTGCTATTACATCAATACTTGCCGGGTCTATTTGCCAAGTATGTAAGCACTGATTAACCATATTGCCATGGAGTTTACCTACCCACGGGTGCAGTAAAGTTACAAGCTCTAAATCGCACTCTCGTTTGGCAAATACCTGCTTTATTTTAGTTTTATAATCGTCGTTGTAGTCAACGGTGGTAAAATTTAAAACCTCAATGTGAGTATTTAAGCCCGCGCCCGTTATTTTACACAGTGCAACATCAAGCCCATCCAACGAGGTGCCGCTCATTAAACCAATAATTAAACGGCTTGGTTTTAGGGCGCTGTTATAAAGCGCTTTAATGTGAGGGTGCATAATGGCATCTAAAATAGGTGTAATATTTTGCTTATATTAGAGGACTTTAAAACAAAGTAATAGCCGTAAAGCGTTTAATTTAGGTTCTGATTGATTAACTCTTAAATGATTGTTAAGTTAGTGTGCATACTAAAAATTTATGAAAAAATATGATCACCCTCAGAGAGTTTAAAGCCCAAGACGCGCCTTTTATTATTAACACCTTAAATGATGAACAGGTAACGCGTTATTTATCGTCAAAAATTCCGTTTCCGTATACGCAAGCCGATGCAAACTGGTGGATAAGCCAAGGCTCAAAAAACGGCATTATTAAGGCCATTGTTGTAAATGGGCAATTTGCGGGCTGTATTGGTATAACTCCCGGCGAATTTGAATACAAACGCAGTGGCGAAATTGGTTATTGGCTTAATAAAGCCTATTGGGGGCAAGGTATTATTACTCGCGCTATTGAACTTATATGCAATGAAGCGTTTGCAAGCTCACACTTAAACAGAATTTTTGGTGCCGTGTTTGCTGGTAATACCGGCTCTATGAAAGCACTTACTAAGAGCGGCTTTGAGCAAGAGGCTGTGCTTAAACAGGCCATTTATAAAAACGGGGTACTTTACAACAATCATATATTTAGTAAGCTCAAAGCAGACTAATTACTCTAATTAAATCTGCGCAAAGGTTGAATTATCAACCACCCGCCCAAAACTCCTTTATTAAGGTACGCATTGTACATATTCATACTGCTTAGCCGCGCATTATTGTTTAGCTGAACACGATTTTTAAAACGTAAACATTCGGTAAGTAGTTTATTTATATTAATAGGAGATCTTATATGTCTACGACTAGTCGCCAACTTACTCTTGAATCACGCCCTAATGGCGCTCCAAAAGATGAAAACTTTAAATTAAAAACGGTAGAGCTTCCGGCATTAAAAGACGGTGAAGTTTTACTACGTACTATTTACCTATCGCTAGACCCGTACATGCGTGGTCGTATGAGCGATGCTAAGTCGTATGCTGACCCTGTTAATATTGGCGATGTAATGGTTGGCGCAACAGTGTGCCAAGTAGAAGAGTCTAAAAACGATAAGTTTAACGAAGGCGAATGGGTACTTGCCTACACAGGTTGGCAAGACTACGCCATTACCGACGGCGAAGGCTTAATGCAGTTAGGTAAAGAGCCTGCAAACCCTTCATACGCATTAGGTATTATGGGTATGCCTGGCTTTACTGCTTACATGGGTTTACTTGATATTGGCCAGCCTAAAGAAGGCGAAACCGTAGTTGTTGCAGCAGCAACAGGCCCTGTAGGCGCAACGGTTGGTCAAATAGCTAAAATTAAAGGCTGTAAAGTAGTGGGTGTTGCTGGTGGTAGCGAAAAATGTGCACACGCCGTTGAAAAACTAGGGTTTGATGCCTGTATTGATCACAAAGCTGATGACTTTGCAGAGCAGTTAGAAAAAGCCTGTGATAAAGGCATTGATGTTTACTACGAAAATGTGGGCGGTAAAGTATTCGACGCCGTACTACCATTACTAAATACCGCAGCACGCGTACCATTGTGTGGTTTAGTATCGCAATATAACGCTACTAGCTTGCCAGAAGGCCCAGACCGTTTAGGTATGCTAATGGGTCAATTGCTTACTAAGCGTATTAAAATGCAAGGCTTTATCATTTTTGATGATTACGGCGACCGTTACGACGAGTTTGCACAAGACATGCAAAAATGGCTACAAGACGGAAAAATTCAATACCGTGAGCACATGGTAGAAGGCATCGAAAATACAGTAGACGCGTTCAACGATATGATATGCGGTAAAAACTTTGGTAAAACTGTGGTTAAAATTAATAACCCACTTTAATTTTATACGGCTTGTAAGGCAAAGCCCTTACAAGCCAAAAAAGGACTGACATGATTAAACTACACCATTTAAATAAATCCCGTTCTAAACGTATAATTTGGCTTTTAGAAGAACTAGATGTTGACTACGAAATTGTGGCTTATCAGCGTAATAAAGACACATTTCTAGCACCTGACGAACTAAAGCATATTCATCAACTTGGTAAGTCACCGGTAATTGAAGACGGCGGTTTAATTATTGCTGAATCAGGCGCTATTACAGACTACCTTATTACTAAATACGGCAATGGTAAATTTGCTCCAAAAGTAGATACCGCTGAATATGTTGACTATCAACAGTGGCTGCACTTTGCAGAAAGCTCAGCAATTTTACCGCTTTTACTTAAAATGTTTGTACTAAAAGACGGCGCTAAAACACAGTTTTTAGAAGGCTATGCCGACGCTGAAACAGCTAAAGTAATTAGCTACTTTAACGACCGCCTAGAAGGTAAACGTTATTTAGTGGGCGATACCCTAACGGGCGCTGACTTTATGATGTCGTTTATTGTTGAAATAGTTAAAAACTCAGGTCAATTAGCGCACTTTAAAAACCTCGTTAAATACGACGAGCAATTACAAAGCCATGAGAAGTTTCATACAGCTAATGAGCTAGAAGCAAAGTACGACTAAACCTTTATATAATATTTTTATATAACACTAAGGAGCATTTTGCTCCTTTTTTAATACCTGTAAAATATGCCCCGCCAAAGTTACGCTTGTAAACTAAATTAACAATCACATACCTTATTGCTAATAAAACTTTAATTAATAAGGCATAATGCTGCTATTGTTTAAGTATTTTCACTAATAATACAAGCTGCTCTTGCGCGTATTGACTCACCCTTGGGATCAACCATGACCATAAACATGCGTTTAACAACCGGCTTTGGCGTAATTTTATCAATGATGATTATTTTAACCATTATTGGAATTTCGCGCGTTAGCCTTATTAATAATAACATTACCCACATGACCGACGTAAATTCGGTAAAGCAACGTTACGCAATTAACTTCAGAGGCAGCGTACACGACAGAGCAATAGCCGTGCGCGACGTAGTGCTAATTACCGAGCAAAGCAGTTTAAGTACCGTGTTAAATAACATACAAGAGCTAAACGCATTTTACCAAACGTCAAGCCGCGCTATGGCTAAGCTAATGGGTGATATGAATAGTGAAGAGCGCGCTTTAATTAATAAAATAAATCAAATAGAGCAGCGTACTCAGCCTTTTATTCAAGGTGTAATAAACGCTAAAAATGCAGGAAACCTAAACGAAGCTAAACGCATTTTATTAACCGATGCGCGCCCTGCGTTTACCCAGTGGCTAAATGTTATAAACCAATTTATAAATCTGCAAGAGCAAGCAAATCAAACCACCACTATTGATACTCTCGATATTGCCAGTTCATTTGAAATTTGGATGATTTCGCTCACCGCGCTTGCAATTTTAATAGGTGCAAGCGTTGCGTATGTTATTAGCCAACTGATCAGAAAGTCAGTAGGTGGCGAACCACAAGAAGCCGCCGAAGTAATTGCCCTTATTGCCCAAGGCGATTTAAGAGGTGATGTACAGTCGTGTTGCCCAAATAGCATGATGGCTTCTGTAGGGGTGATGCAATCTAAACTAAAAACCATTGTAGATAGCATTATTAACTCATCTGAAGAGCTTTCTACGCACTCTGCAAGCGTAGCGTCTGGCTCGCAGCAAGCACTTAGTGCCGCTGACGCACAAGTAACCTATACAAACTCGGCAGTAAGCAGCTTAGAAGAAATGAGCCGCAGTATTAATGCAGTTGCAGGCTCTGTTAAACAAACAGAAGATAACTCAAAAATAACCGCACAATTATCGCAGCAAGGTAGTATTGCAGTGCAAAAAGTAGCGGCGGAAATTGAGCAAATTTCAGTAACCGTAAAAGCCACAGTTACCCAAGTAAATGTGCTGCAAGAGCATGTAAAACACATTGGCGATATTTTAAGTGTGATCCGCAGCATTTCTGATCAAACAAACTTGCTTGCACTAAATGCGGCAATAGAAGCTGCAAGAGCAGGCGAAACTGGCCGAGGTTTTGCTGTTGTAGCTGACGAGGTAAGGCAACTTGCCCAGCGTACTGGTGATGCAACAGGCGACATTGAAAAGATGATTTTGCAAGTGCAAGAAAACACGCAAGCGTCGGTAACAGCTATGGAAACCACAGTACCGCAAGTAGAAAATGGCCTAACGCTTACCCATGAGGCAAACGAGTTACTGCATCAAATACAGCAACAAGCTAACGATTCATTAAGTAACGTGCTTGAAATTGTTGAATCAACATCAAACCAAGTAGCCACCGTGGCGCAAATTAGTACCGGCGTGGAAGAAATTGCCAGTATGTCTAAAGAAACCAGCATGTCGCTTAACAGTAACGCACAAGAAGCCGTTGCATTAGCTGACCTTTCAAACACGCTTAAAAAGTATATTAGCTACTTTAAAGTTTAATTTTTATAGTAAGTAATAAACAAAGGGGCTTTTAAGCCCCTTTGATGTTTATGTACTTTAATAATAGCGGACTATATACCCGCTAAATCGCGCTCGGTAATACACTCGTCTGAGGCCATTTCAAACTCGCGGCAAACTAATGGGCGGTTTTCGTAAATAGAGCACATAAGCGTATTGCGGTCGAGTGCTTGGCACCAACCGTCGTCAGCGCGTTTCATTACTTCGCTGCCCCATTTATCGTATTCAATGTAGTTAAAAGGCACGCCGGTGTCGGTTACTATGCGCACTTCTAATTGGCAACAACAGGCTTGGCAGTTAGCACACGTAACAGGCTCTGGGGTAGTAGAAATATTTTCAACAGGAATAACAATATGAGGCATAGTGGCTTACTTTTTTGAATAAGCCACTAGGATACAGTAACTAATTTAACGCGCTAGTAGTTTTGCTTTTATATCGCTGTAACGCATTTGCTCGCACAGTGCAAAACCACTCAATTGGCGCACTTTATTACGCGCAAATAATGGCACACTCATCCCCGCTAAAAAGCGGCATTGGGTTTCAATACCCACATTATGATTACCTTTGTCTGCCATATGCGCTAAAAACTCATCCACCTTTTGATAAATAAGTTGCTCCTCAACATATGCAGGCTCTATAGAGTATTCAAGCTTAACCGCATGACCTCTACACACACTACAATGCCCACATTGCTGTGGTGCGTTTTGATCGTCAAAATAGCGCGCTAAGTTATAGCTTAAGCAACTTTGTAGCTCAAAAAAGCGTACCAGTGCAGCAATACGTTTAATTTCGGCTTGTTCTTTATCACTAAAGTAGTCGTGTAGTTGCTGGGCAAGTTCTGGGTTATTTATAACCTCGCTATGCACTTTGTATACTTGGGTAATACGTTTGGTTTCGAGCGTTATTAGGTTTTTTTCGGCTAGGTAATCAAGGGCTGCCACTACGCGTTTTCGATCAACCTGCGCGGCTTGCGTAAGGGAGTCAAAATTTAGCGTGCCCCATATTTTTTTAAAATCGGTATGGCTAAATATTTGTGTTAAAAATGCTTGGCGCTGCTGGTCAAACTGGCTTAGTAGCTCGTTTTTATCAACCAAAAATTTATATTTAAAATCAGCGTAGTAGGCATATTTCGGCGTTATAGCGCCTTGCATTTCAAGCTGTACAAGTAAGGTTTTAAGTGCCAGTTGTCTAATATTACTTTCGCTTGATAAGCTGTATTCTTGCATTTCCCATTGCTGGTGGCTTTGGCGAATATCGTTAATTACGTATTCAATACCGCTAAGCTCTGGGGTGTCGCCATACACAAAGTTTTCTACTGTGTTTAGGCCATCTAAATTAGCCAAGGTGTAGCAGTTTGATGGGTTGCCATCGCGCCCTGCGCGGCCAATTTCTTGGCTGTAGTTTTCAATTGATTTTGGTAAATCGTAATGAATAACAAAGCGAATATCTGATTTATCAACGCCCATACCAAAGGCTATTGTTGCCACAACAACGTTAATTTTACCCGCCATAAAATCATCTTGAATTTGCCAGCGTAGCGTATCTTCAAGCCCTGCATGATACGCAACCGCTTGAATACCTTGCGCACTTAGCGTATTAGCCACTTGTTCGGCACTTTGCTGAAGCGTTACATACACAATACCTGGGCCATTTTGCGCACGCACTATGTTTGTAAGCTCAGTGTTTTTATCAGCCGTTTTTACACTTAGCACACTTAAATCGAGGTTAGCGCGATAAAAGCCGGTTTGTACAATACACTCTGGGGCAATATTAAAACGCTCGCTCATGTCGCGTTTTACTTTTTTAGTGGCTGTGGCGGTGAGTAATAGTACCAGTGGAATATTTAGCTCTTCGCGGTATCGCGGTAGTTTAAGGTAGTCGGGTCTAAAGTTATGGCCCCATTCAGATATACAGTGCGCTTCGTCTACCACTAACATCGAAAGCGCCACCTGGCTTATAAACTCTCTAAAACGCTCGTTTTTAAAGCGCTCAACCGACACCATTAATACTTTAATTTTACCATTTCGCACATCATTCATTACGGTGCTGCTTTGCATTTGATCTTGGCTCGAATCAAGGCTTGCCGCGTAAATACCTTTGCTATTTAAAAAGCTAATTTGATCTTTCATCAATGCTAGTAAAGGCGAAACAACTAACGTTAAATTTGGTAAATGCAACGCAGTTAATTGATAGCACAACGATTTACCCGAACCGGTCGGAAATATAGCCAACGACGATTGACCATTTAAAAGCTGCTCTATAGTTTGTTGTTGCCCTGTTCTAAATTGGCTAAAACCAAAGTGCTGCTCAAGTGATTGAATTAATGGCGTGGTCATAAATGTCCTTTTGATGGCTAAACAATAGTCATGCTTATAAAATTGCGGTGTAGATAAAATATTTGCAACTCGGTGTGTATGAAATATTTGCAACTCAGTATACAACAAATAACATTATTTATTGCTGACATCGGTTTTATTTAGGCGCAAACTAGGCACCCATAAAATGAGTAGTAACTGCTTGTTGCCAAAATAATTTATTGATACCCAAGTCATCTTAAAAAACTAATAAAAATACAGATCACTTGGGTATATTATTTTTGAGGGCAACGTTATGAATATTACTACACCTAAAATCGTCGTTATTGGCGGTGGTGCTGGCGGATTAGAACTCGCAACGCAATTAGGTCATAAATTAGGAAAGAAAAAACAAGCTGAAATTCTACTAATAGACAAAAACCGTACCCACATATGGAAGCCGTTACTGCACGAAGTAGCGACAGGCTCTATTGACCCCGATTTAGATGGCGTTGTGTATTCAGCCCATGCTGCAAAACACCACTATAACTTTCAACTTGGTACTTTTTGCAATATAGATCAAAGCAATAAAACAGTTACCCTTGCACCACTTTTAGACGAGCTAGGCCACACAATTTTACCCGAGCGCACCGTGCGCTACGACCACCTAGTCATTGCCATTGGCAGCGTAAGTAACGACTTTAATACCCCAGGTATAAAAGATCACTGCTACTTTTTAGACTCAAACCAACAAGCAGAGCGCTTTCAGCACTCATTACTAGATAGCTTTACGCGCCTTCACCAAGACGACAACCAACAGCAATCACTTAATATTGCCATTGTTGGCGGCGGTGCTACCGGTGTTGAGCTCTCAGCTGAGCTTTATCATGTGTCTGAGCTATTAAAGCTTTATGGCTTAACAAATATGTCGTCTAAGCGTTTGCATATTCACTTAATAGAAGCCGGACCACGTATTTTACCAGCATTACCAGAGCGTATTGCCGTAAGTGCTAAACGCGAGCTATTAAAGCTTGGCGTAAACGTGCGCGAACAAACGCAAGTAAAAGAAGGCACCGCACAAGGCTTTATCACCAAAGACGAAGAACACATTGATGCCGATATTATGGTGTGGGCAGCAGGCGTAAAAGCACCTGACTTTATTAAAGACTTAGGTATTTTTGAGCTGACGCGTAGCAACCAAATTCAAGTAAACGAGTTTTTACAAAGCACCGTTGACGAAAGCATTTTTGTATTAGGCGATTGCTGCGCATTTACCCAAGCCGATGGCAAGCAAGTACCACCTCGAGCACAATCGGCGCATCAAATGGCGCAGTGCGTCGAAAAAAATCTAATCGCAACGCTAAAGCAGCAACCACTACGCGGCTTTAAATACAGCGATCATGGCTCACTTGTTAACTTATCAAGCTACAGTACTGTGGGTAATTTAATGGGCAACCTAACCAGCAATACCTTTTTTATTGAAGGTAAAATTGCCCGCTTTATGTATATATCTTTATACCGTATGCACCAACGCGCCATACACGGTAGCGCAAAAACCTTTGCATTATGGATAAGCGAAAAAGTGCTGCGTGTAGTGCGCCCTAAAATGAAGTTGCACTAATAAATTAAGTACGCTCACAAAACCACAAAAAAGCTTTAAGAGTTAATAAGTATTATCTCTTAAAGCTTTTTTGCACTTTGCGTACCTAAAGTAGTACGATGTGAGAATATTTTAATAACATCAAAGGATTGGCGGTTATGAAAAAGCTACTTCTCGGACTTATAATTATAGCGGCTTTGGCAGTATATCTATTTAAAACCCAGCCTAACACAGCCGCTGTAGAGCAGACCAACGTGGCTGCACCAAATGCCACTGAGCCTAATTTAGTTAATAAAAAGCAGCCCGTAGAAGGCACACCGCTAAGAATAGTCACAGATCTAAAAAAAGATATTCGCCTTTGTAGAGATCAATCACAGCAACAACATATAAAAATAAATAATTTAAACCAATCGCTTGTTTCATTTTTTGTGAGTGAGCTTAAAAAAGGGACGTCGGTCCCCACGCTTTTAAAGTATGCAACCCTATCAGGAATCTATAAGCGTCAATATATTGCCTTTTTAAGAGATGCTATAGTTGCTGAGCAAAAGCAGCAGCTTAATATTACTAGCTCTTTAAACGAATTAGCTAATTGGCAAGGCATTGAGGCAATTAAAGGCTTCACCAATGATAAAGTAAAAGAAATGATTCAACAGCTTGGAGATAATAAGCATAGCCCTCCAGGACTTACTCTGAGTGTACCCCTTGATGAAAATGTACAAAAAGAAACCCTTTATGCTTTATTAAACAACTCAGATACATTTACCACTTACTCTAAAACGTTTATTAAACTTGAAGGCAGTGAGGTTATTTCCCCGGCTACATTGTTTGTGCTTAATGCAAATAAATTTACGCCAAAAGAGTTTGAGCAGGCAATTTCATCTAATCAATTTACAGTAAATGAAGTAGCTACTGCGATTAAAAACAACATTCCTAATGAGTATATTTTTGCGCTTATGAAGCAGGTGCCGGCACTGGATGCTATGCCGCTGTACGAAGAAAATTCTGTTTTATATAACATGGCTGATATTGCCGTAAGCCAGTTTAATTTACCGCTTGTAAAAGCACTGCAGCAACTAGGCGTAACACCAACCAATCAGCCAGGCTTATTTACGGGTTTAGACGTAGCAATAGTAAGCCTGCCTAAAAGTGGTAACTTAACGCTAGCCCCTTTAGATGCAAAGCATACTCAAATGTTAAACTACCTTACAGAGCAAGGCTATAAAGCTCATATCGGCAATGCTAGTGACTACCTAAATAGCAAAGGCGTTTCTTTTGTAAGTGATTTTATTTACCAGCAAGGCGTCTATATTAATGGGCAGGAAAACCCTGAGCAATATGCTTACTTTAACCCTATTGGTAAAATAGACAACGCCACATTGCCCCAAGTGAGTGAGCCCGATAATTCTGATGTTGCACGTTTTTTAGTAGATTTGAAGCAACAAAAGAAAGATCTAGATAATAAAAGACAAAACTGTGAACTATTACAGCAGCAGTTAAGCGCTACTGAACAATTACACTCTACTATGCGAGCATATAATACGGTGCTAGAGGTAAAAAAAGAGCAAGGTAATAACTTCGAATATGTTTTACAAGAACAAGACCCCGTATTAGTTAATTACTGGTGGAGTATACTAAGCAATCAGCTTTCAAACGATAGAAGTCATAGCGCGTTCAGCCAATATTTGTCTAAAAAAGATTACCAAAAAGCTTATGAGTACAGCCTTAGTACACCATTAACTCAAACAGAAACCGATACACTTTTTACATTCCTACTATTAGAGCCTCATGACTTTATAACGATCTGGCAAAGCCGAGTTGAACCTAAGCCACCGAGTGATTTAGCAAGATTAAGTCGTTTTCCGCTTGAGCAATGGCAAAAGCTTAAACAAGCTGGTTTTGATTTTTCGATTACCGATACGTATGGGCGCGACGTTTATGTACAAGCCGCATCGTCTTCTGTCGAGGCAGTCCAATTTCTAATTGACAATAAAATACCCGCTGATTCAGAAAAATTAGGCGTAGATATACTCGACTTAGCGCTAGAACAAAGCTACACCAAAGGGGAGTTAAGCCCAATGATTCCTTTAGCCTTACAGCTTGTTGAAAAAATTGAACCGAATCACCTTTCTCGCGCAGCACGATTAAAAACGTTTTATCCTGAGGTTTACGAGCAATTAATTAAGTTAAACCCCGCATTAAAACCCGCAGAGGGCACGCAGCTAAATCACTATACTTTTAATAGCCTATAACCCGCACTTTTAATACGCCAACAAATTAGTTGGCGTATTTGTTACTAACCTAAATATTGTCTTTAATATTTAACATTGTCTGTGTAGAGTATTTAAAACAACTAAGGAAATTGGGTTATGACGGGTAAAACGCTAATTTTTAATTTTGACGGCACAGGAAACGAGCCCCGTGATGCAGAGCAATTTAGCTCAGAGCATTTTAAAGAAGACTCTAATATTACCAACATCCTAAAATTGCATTTACTGCTTGGCGGTAAATTAGAAGACTCCCCCATTACTCCTTTTGCTAACCAACTCAGTTTTTATTATCAAGGTATTGGCACTAAAGGCAGCCGCCTTAAACGCATTTTAAACCAAACCCTTGCACCTCGTGGTGACGACGTAGCCAGTATTTTAAATCAAGCATTAAGCGACTTTAAAGCTCACTACCTAATAGGCGATGCCATACTGCTAACGGGTTTTAGCCGAGGCGGTGCACTTGCTAGGCGTTTTGCCAAAATCCTAGAGCCTTTAATTGCTGATAATGTTTACGTATGTGTATTTGATACCGTCGCCTCTATTGGCTTATCAAAAGTAAGTAAAGCCACACGCGGCGCAGAGCACGTTATTTTTGAAAACCACACCATTGCCAACAACATTACTCACGCGCTGCACTGCGTAGCCCTTGATGAAAAACGCCGCGCGTTTGAACCCACACTCATGAACCATCAAAGCAATATTACCGAGCTATGGTTTGCAGGAGCGCATTCAGACATTGGCGGCGGTTACTACCGCGATGGCCTAGCCGATATTTGCTTGCGCTACGCACTTGAGTGGTTAATAGAACAACCGCTTAATATTTCGTTACTCACTAGCCACGATATAGATTACGAAACCCTACTTCCCGATAGCAACTTAGTAGCACAAGATGACGTAACCGTAACGCCCGATCCGCTCGCATTAAGTCACCAACAAAATTACTTTTGGTTTAACCCATTTTTTAAATTAGTAGATAGGCAGTGCTATGTATTAATTGATGACGAAGCCAGCAACCTTGAGCCTTTAGTGCACTACAGCGTAGCCGAACGCATTAATAAGCTAACCAGTTACCGCCCAGAATCGCTTAAAAAACTGCATTACAAAATTAGCTATAACGACAACACCACACTTAGCTTTATTGGTTTAAGCCAACATATAGAACTGGCTAATCAAAACATGAATGTGCTGAGCATTAACCAAAGCCAAGATGTAATGGTATTTGCCTCAGAGCAATATAACGCAACCGGCCTTATGCTAGAGCAAGGCGCTACGTACCGCTTTACCCCATACCCAAATCAATACTGGTTTGACGATGGCATAAAGTGCACGCCATTAGGCTGGAACCGCGATAACGTACAACTTGGCGTAAAAGAAATCCCCATGGCTGTGCTTGAACCATTTAGACGATTTCCTCGTGCACAATGGTTTTCACTTATTGGTGCTATAAATAAAAACGACGACCACCTTTTTGAAATAGCCAACGGCGCCGATATTAAAATGGATAAATCTGGCGAGTTTTGCCCATTTGCAAACGACTTAAGCCGCTTTTACGGCGCTAATGCCGGAAAAATAAAAGTAAAAGTAACGCGGTTGGAATAAGAGGAAACCGAGGCTTTTAAATTGTAGGTGCGATTTTACATCGCGCTTAGCTCTTTAGTAACGGCTCATAACTCCCAATCAACGCTACAAAGCCCGCCTAAACACCTGTAGGCGCAAAGCTTGCTCGCGCGAAAAGCGAAGCTTTTAAATTAAATAAAACAAATATCAGTTTTAATGTTCACTATAAAACTGACAGGTTATTATTACTGTTTTTATCAATGGTTACTTTTCGTGGCAAATGAAGTTATACAAAAAATAATTGAGTATTTACATCAAAACACCGACATTGATGTAGTTTGGCTATATGGCTCCCACGCAAAAGGGACAGCCCAGCCCCATAGTGACATTGACTTAGCCATAGCATTTAAAAACTTTGATCTGGAATCGTTCGATAAGCGCCTTAGGCCAAAAGAGCTTGAGCTTGAAATAAGTAATGCACTTAATCTTAACGAACAACTTATTTCGATTGTTGATATAAATATTATTCCAAGTTATTTAGCTTTCAACGTTATTGAATATGGAAAAATAATTATAAGCAATAATAGTGTTAGAGCGATGAAAGAGCAGCAGCGTATAAATAGCCAGTTCGAATTTGAAACCATAGCGAGTAAACATGACTGATACCGGAATTACACTTTATTTAAGTGAAGTAACACGCCATATTGACGAATATATGCAAGAACTCGACGAACTCAGTCAAATCGATTCACTTAATAGTAGAGACTACCGAGCTGCAGAGCGATTACTACAGTTAATGACCGCGGTGTGTATTGGTTTATCAAAGCATTGGCTAAAGCAGCACAAAAGTAGTACCAGTAGCAACGCCTATCAAACATTTAGCGAACTTACTCATTTAGGCTTTTTGAGCGAGGCAGAACTACTGTCATGGCGTAAAATTATAGGCTTACGAAATGCTCTTGTTCACGATTACTTAAATATTGATCAAAGTATCGTAAAAACAATCATTAAAAAGCAACACTACATAACTATGCACGCATTTAGTATTAAAGCGATTACAGAGCTAAACAAAGATTCATAGATAAAACCTCACCTACAATAATTAAACCACTGCACTGAACAAAACCGTAGGTGCGATTTTACATCGCGCTTTGTCCTCTAGTAACTCTGGTTCATAACTCCCAATCAACGCTACAAAGCTCACCCAAACACCTGTAGGCGCTCAGCTTGCTCGCGCGAAAAGCGAAGCTTTTAAATTGTAGGCGCGATTTTACATCGCGCTTTGCCCTCTAGTAACTAGATCATTACCCCAATCAACTCTACAAAGCTCACCTAAACACCTATTCGCCTCACATGGTGAGGCGAATAACAATTTATTTGCCTCATGCAATGAGGCGAATAGCAGAGTTAATTGCCTCATTACTTTTAAGCGCTACACAGAACAGAAATTCATTTTTCAATGGTAAAAAATGTATTTTTAAGCGAGGTATAAAACCTCACCTACATCATTGCAAACACCACTCTTAACAAAAGCGTAGGTGCGATTTTATGTCGCGCTTTGGCTTTTAAATAAGGCCAAGCTCAACACCTGTAGGCGCGAAGCTTGCTCGCGCGAAAAGCGTAGCTTTTAAATTGTAAGCCGGAATTTATCTCGCGCTTTTAATTTTAATTTGTAAATATCGCGTTGATGCTGGCAACCAAAATATGAATTACTTACTCAAAATACGTGTATTTATTTTCTGATATTTAAATAAATGCATCCATATTTGGTAGTTGTATTATTTGCTCACTCAGCTTATTTGCAGCTTTATTAATTATTTTTATGCACAAATCAATGTGTGCTAATTCAGCAGAAGATAAGTTATTTTTAACAGCAGAAACTTTAGCCGTATCAATTGCGGCTAATACAGAATCAACGGTTTGACTCATAAGTAGTTGCATCCGTGGTAGTGAAATAGCAAATTCATCAGCAAAATCAGCTAACATGTAAGCTGTAATCTCATTAGTAAAATTGCCCGCACTTTGCGAATTATGCTCACCCACTGACATAGCATAACACCTTGATATTTTGGGCTGTAAATAGCCCATATCACGGTCAATGCTTCCCTGCTCAATAATAGCCTCTATATTTACCAAGTCGTAAAACGGCGTAAGCTCTAAACCATTTTTACCAACAAAAAAACTAATGTTTTTGCCATGAGCATCGTAATTACGTACTAAAATATTAAATGTCATCCAACGAATAAGCTGAGCCTCATACGCTTGTACATTCGTTGTTTTAACATTAAAGAGTTTTGCAAAAGAAACGCCATCTCGAATATAAATACCATCCCCATCATCACCATGCTGACGCTCATATTTATAAGAAGGAGGTAAATTAGTGGCTTGGCAACCATCAATAATATGACGACGTAATACACGGCTTTGATCTTGTGTAACGCGCCTATCAAAGCGATCTATTACAAACACTCTTACATCTGCGTAAGTGCGCAACTCAACATGGGGAACATTGAGCCCCGACTCTTTTGCCAAAAGCATGGTAAAAAGTTCATTTACTGCAATGAAAGGCGCGGTACCTGTTTCAAATTTAAAAATTTTATTAGAACATAGCTCCCCTTCACCAAATCCTAATTTACTATCGATTTCGAGTAGGTTTAGTTTGTCTTGAACGCCAGCAACAGAGAGCCGAGTTCGGCCATCCCAATGAGTAATTGGTTCTCCAACTTGTACAAAGCGTTTAAGTTTTTGGCTTAGCTCGTCACTAGGGTCTGCTGTTCTTTCAAGGTTAAATTTGCAGCAGCCTGTTTGGTATTTAGGCAAGGCAGAGCCTATGCAGTGTGGTTATTCCCCATAAATGGGCGATAACGTAGCATTAATGCCAAACAGGCGCTGCCCAAAGGGTTCTTCCTAGGAGCTATTTACTCTTTGTTGCTCGGTTTTTACTTAGCCCACTAGGTTGCAAAGCTCGCGTCGCGATTAAATAGCTCCTAGTTTGGACAAATTTTAATCCGCAAAGATCAACAGACCCTAGTTACTTCACGAAAAGATGTTTGCTTTAAAGTACTGTTACTTGCTCTAAACGACAAAGCGCCTGACGTTTCCTCGCCAATTACTTTAATCAAACCAAACGTATTATTTTTAGAGATAGTAGTACTACTTATAATCTCATCAAGACCTTTGCCCTCGGGTAATAAGTTTTGTAAATAATTACGCACAGCACGCGAGTCAAAATCACCATTGAGCGGTAAGTGTGGTGAAATAGCAAAACCCTTGTTAATCCACTCAAGCTCATAGGTAAATGCAATTTCATTTTCAGAGCCTATATCAAGGGCTATCGCACCTATCTTTTGCGTATGCCCAATAAATACATCCAAGCTATTTTTTTTAATACCACTGCTCATCGCTCACCTCTTCGCTGTTATTGTGGTGCGACTCGTCATCACTGACAAGGCTAAACGACAACCCCAAGTATTCCATCACTTTGAGTACATTAAAAAACTGCACATTCACATCACCTTTTTCTATTTTTATCAGCGTAGGCTTTGAAATATTAAG
This sequence comes from Pseudoalteromonas sp. SG43-3, assembly GCF_014164385.1. Lineage (NCBI taxonomy): Bacteria > Pseudomonadati > Pseudomonadota > Gammaproteobacteria > Alteromonadales > Pseudoalteromonadaceae > Pseudoalteromonas > Pseudoalteromonas sp. SG43-3. The sequence continues at coordinate 11,102 of NZ_JACJFC010000031.1, read as the reverse complement.
TGCTTGCGATACATCAACCAGCGTAAGCTTCATGCCTGTTCGCTTTGAAGTAATCGCTTTAGCGAGTCGCACCGACGAAAACGGCTTTGATAGATCAGGCATTTCAGTGCGTTTAACAACTCTTCCAAGTGTTTTTTTTGCTGGTAATTCACTCATTAAAGGTCAACTATAGTTTACTTATACAATTTATTTTAGGGTAGCCTACCCAAAAGTCAAATATAACTTACTTTTAAGTTTGAACGTATATTTACTGCCTATAAGTAAACCGTAATTTACTTATAGGTAGTAAAATAAAACCCAGCCCCATAAGTAAAACTTAAGTTACTTATGGGAAGTTAATGACATTTTGAGCTTAATAGCCAAGCTCAACACCTGTAGGCGCGAAGCTTGCTCGCGCGAAAAGCGAAGCTTTTAAACTTTTACCTTATTTAAAATATATGCGCTTTTAAAGGCTTTTTTAACCTCTGAGAATATTCACGATTAAGATTAGGAAACTGCTTATACATCATTGTTTTTAATTGCTTTTCAGATAGCTTATTACAGAGGGATTCTTGCTCAGCAAGCATTATACTATTAAGTAACGCCCGCCCTGCTCGCGTATCCATTAAAAAGTAAATTGTAGCCCAACTGCTTGCATACAACTTACTGATATCACCTTTTTTCCACGAGTCATCCAAACCAACTAACGAATCAATCGAAAATACATTTTTAGTAATATTGTTATTTTTCGTCCATGAACTATTCGACTCAACAATAGCTGTTTGCATATTATTTTTTGTAAGCTCAAAGTACTCCGCAAACCCTTCATTTAACCATCTTGGTGTGTAACCTAACACAGCTTTATTAATGGCGTGCACTGCTTCATGTACTGCAGTTCGCATTGCACTGCGTGCATTATCATAATGAATAAAAGCAGAATTACTCGCGTGAAAATACATACCCGCAGTGTTTGTCGGGTCAGCACTGCGTTGCTTAATTGCGGCCTCATAAGCGCGGCGCGTAGGCAATACCGTTAAATTAAGCTTTACCTTTTTAAGTGCATGCACGCCAATAATCTGTCCATATACTTTAAATACAGTATTAAGTTTTATGCGTAACTCTTGGTTAAATGACGAAGGTAAATTAGGCGTATTTAAGGTGAGATCAAAGTAATCTAACGGTTCAATAAAACCAGTATCGTAAGTTGCTACTGCAAAGTCCGGTTTTTTATCACTAAAATGCGGCACACCGTCACTGTCTGTCCACGTAAATATATCGCCACTTCGTTTATATTTAACCTTACCCAACGACACATCCACGCAGCGCGTATTGTTAGCTTGCGATAAATGATTATCGGCAGATACTGATACATTTTGTAAAGTTGCCGTGCTTACATTTTTGAGCTGTTTAGTTGCTAACGGTTCAGTAGTTACCTGCGACGATAAACTATTATAAATTCGTTTAACCTCGCCTATAGGATCATGATAATTAAATACCCGCCCAGTAAAATGATTAGCAATGAGCGCCGATGCAATTAGCAGCACAAAAAATACAAACACCACACGTAATTTTGTTTTGAACATATTTATGGGCGCCCTTGCCACTGTGCTTCAAATAACTCTTTTTGCTTACCCCGATACTCGCTACACCATACAAAGTCGGCCGACTTCATCCCTTTCTTACGGCAACGTTTGGGCAATTTATAAAATTTTGACCAAGCATCAAGCTTAACGGCATCTTTATAGCTATCGCTGTGCAAAGACATGTTTGACACTTTTTGATTGAGTAACCAATTGCTATTAGGCGTACGAGTTGCGGTAGAAGAAGTAGCCTGATAAGCACTACCACTCTTTTTAGGCTTACTGCAGTGATTAGCAAGTAAGGTAAATAGCTCTTTATCGCGTGCAGTTAAACGCTCACCTTCTTTATTACTGTAGCCACTTCTAAATTGAGAGCGAATAGCTTCGCGCTGCTTTTTAATGCTATCGCATTGGGCTTGCGTGTAAACCTCACCAGCTTGAGGAAAAGTTGTAAATACACAAATAAATACCAGTAAAATCCATTTAATCATTATTCATTCCCTGAATTAAAACTTTAAAAGAGTGTACCTATAAATGTGAAAAAACACATCAACATTACTAATCCAAAAAGTAAAAATTAAAGCTGTGGGTGGGAGTTCACCTTGTGTCTTAGTTTTTACAAAGCACCCGCGAGGTATAAAACCTCACATACATCAATACAAACACCACTCTCAACAAAACCGTAGGTGCGATTTTACATCGCGCTTTGGCTTTTAAATTAGGCCAAGCTAAACACCTGTAGGCGCCCAGCTTGCTCGCGCGAAAAGCGTAGCTTTTAAAATAATTTACAAATATCGCATTGGCGATGGCAACCAAGGGGCGGATACCGCCGACCGCCCCTTGGAACCCCACGGCGCCCCTCAATTTCACTTACCTTTAAACACTAAATTAATATGAACGTAAACGCGATGAACGCACATCCATGTGCAAGCATCGCTTTCCTCGAATCCATGCGAGGTAATTACTCATTAATTATGTGTTTGCAGGTGAAGTTGAAGGGGATGATTACCAGGGTATCAGTCTTTAAATATTTGCTGCAGGCACCCTACTTGCTCTCGTAGGAAGGGTAGCTTATTGAATTTCATATGACATTAGCAACCACAATTGCTTTACTCTTACTAAGTGAAAAGCAATTATGTATTGACTACTTAATTAAAAATCATTAGCCTTTTTAAACAATTAAAAAGTAAGGATACTGATAATGGCTCTGGAAATTAGAATCTGCTTGGATGCAGTTACTGCAGAAGTAGTAAAATGTAAAACTGATAAAAACAATACTTTCTCACAAGATAACAATCACATAAAAAGTAAAGTAATCACCTCAGGTACACCATATATTTGGCGCAAAGAATACACTGACTCTTTGAGCGCTCCTACAACAGAACAAAAAAGTATAGTCAATCAATTTGCGCTTTTATCAGCACAATCAAGAAGAAACATAGCTGGAATGCTGCGAGATTTTGGCAGCGAAACATTACTTGCTATTACTGACTTTCAAGCTCAAGTTATACCATTTTTAGCAAACAACACACATGGTATTGTTGGCTCAGGTGCCACATCAATAGAAGCTCGCAGTTCAAAATTTGTTACTTTAGCGGGTAAATATTAAATATGAAGCATCTTTAAAAGATATACGGACCGCAAATAAGTCAGGCATGCCTAAATACCACATGGTCGCTTTAGAGCAAAAAGCTCTTGGACTATTTAAAGAGCTTCAAGTTAAATATCAAGCTGAACTACAACGCTTTATGAATACTAACCGTGCAAGTCGCAGAGGTACGGTTTGGTCTAATCCTAATCGTGGTGTTCACATAGCTAAAAATGCCAGACACTCCACTAAATTAGATATAAGTAGCACCGCAGAATTTAGAAAAATTAAATATATTGAAAACACAGGACGTTGGCTTGGTAATGGAATGATCTTACTCGATGGCGCTTTTAGAGCAAACTCGGTTTACAACAATTACAAAAATGGTGGCGACTGGCAAAGAAGTCTATCAACTGAATTGGCCAGCTTTGGAGCTTCTACTGCATCTGGTATTTTTGTCGGTTCAATTACTACCACAGCACTAAGCTCTTTACTTATACTAACTCCTTATGGATGGGTTATTGCTATAGGTGTAGGGTTATATGTCGGTTTTACAGCAAGTATTAAAATGAATAATCTTATGAAAAAAACTTCTGAAAACATATACGACAGAAAACCTATATTTGAAGGGACTTTTTAAATGCCTGCTGCTCATTTAGCTGGATATTCTCTGATCGTATTTATGATAGGTACTTTTGCCTCCGGCATTTTATTTTCGAGAATTTCAGTCAAACATATTAATAAAAATATGGAAAAAGATGGTGTGCTTCCCCCCAGTTGGGATAAAGGCATTGGCGCAAGTGTGTCATTTTATATATTTTCGATGTTTTTTGAACGCTCCCGTATACCAACTCCGATGTTTGATGGACGTTTTGTAGCCAAGTACTCACGTCCAATTGACAAAGTAATAGGCGCTGTCCACTTGATTTCAGTCACAGGAATAATGCTTTGCCTTTGTATTGTTTCTTATTTTTCAAAGTAGTTAATAGTAAGTTAGATTCACATATCCTAATGTTTTGGGCATAAAAGCGTAGTCTTTAAATTATCGGCAGAAACTTATCTCGCACCTTGATTTTTACTTACAAAATTGTAAATAATTCATTCGAGTGTTTGCCTGATTGCTAGCGGCAACCAAAGAAAGACAAGCGCCAGTCTCTTCTTGGAATCACACGGCACCCTAAATTTCACTTATCTTTAAACACAAAATTAATATGGACGTAAACGCGATGAAAGCATCACTTACCTCGAATCCATGCGAAGTAATTACTCATTAATTATGTGTTTGCAGGTGAAGTCTAAAGGGGGAGAATTGCCTAAGCAGCAGCCTTAAAATTTGCTGTAGGCGCAAAGCTTGCTCGCGCGAAAAGCGAAGCTTTTAAAATAATTTACTTATATCGCATTGGCGATGGCAACCAAAGAGAAGTAGCCGCCGACTTCTCTTTGGAATCTCTCGGCGCCCCGAGGATCACATTATTTCCTCAATTTAAATTAATAATATGAACGTAAGCAGCGTAGATAGGCCATCCATGGCCAAGCTACGCTTTTTAACAGCATCCTTGCTGTTAATTACTCATCATTAATTAAATTTCGGATGTGATCATGGGGAAATTGCCTTAGCAACTGCTTTCATGTTTGTCGTTAGTTATAGCGTTATGTATATTTAATTATCTTAGCTGCTCGAGTCAATTTAATGGATTCCAATTTACCCTCATCATTAAGCTTTCCTAAATACCGTGACTTAGTCAAAAAACTTAAACATGGTAAATCATTACCTACCGCTATTTATTTACATAAAAGCTCGCTTGAAACAGCGCTTCAACCAGAGCTACTAAGTTTTATTCAGAGCACTATAAACCAATTAAATATTAATGAGCCGTGGAACTTACTAAAACTCTATAAACGCGATTTAAAGTTCACATTACTAAACTATCCCGACTTTGATAACTACGCTTACCCTGCACTTAATACTAGTTATACAATCGACGCGGCAGAGCTAACAATAAAAACAACAAACTATAGCAATTCGGATAACCCACCTATATTGCACCGAAAAGAAACATTTATTTTACCCTCCTACAATAACTACAACGCCTTTAAAAAAATAACAAACGAAGGTGAACAAATAGGCTTATACCAAAACACTAAAAGCATTGGCTTTAAACAACAGTGGCAAAACTTAATAAAGCGTAAAGGTTACAAGCTAGACGAGAAAGGAATGCTTCATAAAGTCGCAGAGGTTAAACAACCCAAAATAGAGAAAAAAACAGAAAAAATACAACGCCATTTAACTGCAATAAATCGCGATAGACTTTCTGCTCCTTTTCAAAAACTCGCTAAATACGGCTATTTAAACGGAGACTACTCAATACTCGATTATGGTTGCGGGCTAGCAGACGATGCAACAGAGCTTGAAGCTCATGGATTAAATATAAATGCATGGGACCCAGTGTACCGCCCCAATGGGTGTAAACAAAATAGCGATATAGTTAATTTGGGGTTTGTACTTAACGTAATCGAAAGCGTACATGAGCGTACCGAAACACTAAAAAACGCTTACCAGTACACAAATCAACTCCTTTTAGTGTCGGTAATGCTCGCCAACGAAGCTAAGCAAGAGCACTTTAAGCAATATAAAGATGGCGTAATTACTAAATGGAATACCTTTCAAAAATACTATAGCCAAGCTCAAATTAGAGCTTACATAGAGCAAACTTTAAACGTTAAAACCATGGCGTTTGGGCAAGGTATAATTGCTATTTTTAAATGCCCACAGTTAGAAGAAGCACACCACCTAGAGCTACAATTTCAAAATTATGATTGGCAACATATAACACAAAAAGCAGCGTTAAAGGCATTACCTAAAGCTCAACAAAAAACCTTATTTGAAAAACACCAAACACTGCTTAATGATTTTTGGCAACATTGCCTTCACTTTGGTCGTTTACCTGCAAACGACGAGTTTGAGCAAAGTACAACACTGCGTAAGTATTTCGCCAGCCATAACAAAGCATTTAACTTGCTAAAAAATTACTATGAACAAAATGAATTTGAGCAAGCACAGCAAAAACGCAAAGACGATTTACTCGTTTACTTTGCACTTAGCTTATTTGGTAAACGCCAAGCTAAAAATCATATGCCAGCAAGGCTAACACGGGATTTAAAAGTTCACTTTAACGATTATAACCAAGCGCTTGAGCAAGCTAAAAAACTACTTTTTTCAATTGCTGATCCTACTAATATTGGTAATGCATGTTACCAAGCGTATGAGCAAATTCAGCAGGGGGAAATGCACGACAACCACTCATATATTTTACCTACCCGTTTTTTAAACCAACTTCCAGCAATACTGCGTGTTTATATTGGCTGTGCTGTGCAACTGTATGGCGATATTGACGACGTAGATTTAGTAAAAATACACATGCGCTCAGGCAAAGCGACATTTTTAAAATACGATGATTTTAATAAAAAGCTCCCACTACTTACCGAGCGAATAAAAGTCAAAATGCTAGAGCAAGATATCGACTATTTTTATTACGGCGATATTTATCCCTATCAGCCGTTTTATAACAAAATAGATTATTTACTAAAAAGCAGTAATGAATATAAAAACCAACAACGATTTGATAAAAAGCTTACTGATATGCTTAAAGGTGTACCCAAAGCAGAATGGCCCAACTGGTCAATATTACAAAAGGTGTTTGAATATTGGGCTGTAGAATTAAAGGGAAATAAGTTTTATACCAAATCTAATTCAAACTCATAAATTGGAATGTTACTTCTAGTGACTCCAATTTCGCGGTCAATCATTATCTCAGCGAGTGTTTGCCCATCAATTAACACGATAGGTACACAACCTCTTTTGAAGGCTATATCTTGAGCTTCTTTTGTAAATTCACTAGTGGTTATAAAAATGCCTTGTTGATATTCGCCTTGAATATCCCCTCTAAACTGTGAAATATCTGGGCGCGACACCTTGTTAGTGCGCTTGTAACGCTTACATTGTGCTGCAACATATAATTGTGAGATACCTACTTCCAAATAGCCATGGACATCTATCCCACCGTCTCGACCGCGTTGAGTTACAATCATATCCTCGAATCCATACCTATCTAAAAACCGCTGGCAGAACAATTCAAACTCTTCAGGTTCTAAGCTATATAGATGATCAATAATATGGTTAATTGTTGTCTGTTTTAGTTTTTTAGCGAGCTCTTTAACTAAAATCAAATTATCTAAAGCACTTACTGCTATTTGGTCGGGTACTGGCATTTTCTGTTTATAGCTAACTAACGAATACAGTCCTTTTTCATCTTTTATAAAAAATTTATTTTTAGCTTCGCAAGACCAAGATGTTTGCTCACAATGCCTTTCTATTTGTATACGCAAAACCGCAAGAGGGTCTTTTGCGCCAAACTTATAAAAAGAACGCTCCATAATCTTACTATAAATTTGTTTAAGGCTACTTGCTGCTCCCAATAGATAAAGAGCCTCCTTTGCAGCCTCAACAATCGTCATTTTTGACATATTCATCCTTAAATCTCTAAAAGCTTGCTTGTTTACCGATTAAGCCATTAACTTTATTACCAAAAAAATGTAAGTCGCTAATAATCTCTTTATGGCGCGATTCAACTTCACTATTTATTACATGGTGTAAACGATATAGTGCTTGTTTTTCAGTGAGTAATCCTGTTTGTTTTTGGCAACTAATCAAAGATACTTTATATTCTGCTGTCCTGTAACGCGACCACGCACGTGTGTAACCCTCTAATCGATTTATTAAATAAAATATAAATGTCATCCCTAAGCCAATACCTAGTAAGGGAATAACACAGGTTTCCCAATTTAACTCCAGTATTTTTAATAAAGCTGGCACAAAATAAATTGCGATAAAGCACCAGTTAGATTTTGACTTAATTACGTCTCTATCTGTAACAAAATCAGGGAGTAAACTAATCGTTAAAATTAAGCATGGTAACGATATTAAAAGCCAGAATTCAATACCGTCATAACTACCTTCGAATTTATTTATACAAAATAACGAGCCTGCGAACATGGCTAAAAATAACCCTTGTTTCATTGCAAAACGACAAACGTTACTTTTTTTAGCAAACCAGTTAACGTAACTATTTAAATAATCAGAGTAGTTGCTACATTGCTGCTCAAATGTTTGATATTTAGTAAAGTCAGCCCACTGAGGTGAGCTTACTTTTTTTGATTTTTCATTTTTCATTTCAATAACTCAATTTTTTAAAGCGCCAAATTTTCCCATTACGGACTATTTGCTCTAGTTTCGCAATTGCCTCCATAGATGAAAGGCCAATATCATTTTCAAGAGTAAGTAAAATATGGGCATACTCGTTTCTTAAATTTGTGGCAAAAATGCCTGGGTCATCAGAGCCCAATACCACCGGTACCTCCATGCCTTTTTCATCGGTTACCCCTAACCAATCGAAAATATGATGCTCTCGGTAATGTTCATAAAAGCTAATTCTCACATTACTCGTTGGCAAGCTCTCGATAGCCATGTGTCGACGATTAATTTTACCAAGTACATATTTTTGTAATAGTCTAAATACTTCGTAATCGAATGATCTTTCGCAAGAACAATCCGTGTTAACTTCAACCAACTCTTCATAACGAAATACAATTGTAGAATCAGTAACTCCATGATATTTCTTATATATTAAAAATGCGTCTTTATTTTCTCTCTCAGCAATTTCTATTTTTTCAAGCTCATCTTTTATATCATTCCTAAGGTAAGTATCTTTATCACGCTTAATGCCAAAAGCTAATAACGGATCTAAGTACCTTAACTTCCATGCTTCAAAAAGCAAATCCGGTTCATAAGCTTTTTTATACACATCTAAAGATAGCCTCCTTATTTCTGCAGCTATTAAATGCAAAACTCTACCGCTAATAGATTCCTCACATAAATGCTTATAAGCAAATACCAAGTCATCAAGTCTCTCACCTCGCTTAATGACAATACTATCGCCTATTCTTTCTCGCCATATATTTGGATTAATACCTACCGCTGTCCCATGGCCAATTCTATTGCCTGTTTTCAAGTCTAAGAAATCGATAGCTTCAGCCACAGTCCTTATACCAGAAAGTAAATGTACGTAATCTTCACCTGCATGATATGTAAAATTATGATAACCGCTTGTCCTAAGGCGCCTAAAAATTGGAGCAAACACTTCAGGTCCTGCATCTAGTTCATTTGCAGCCGCATCAAACCCATATAAATAATCACCCAAATTAGTATAACGTTCACTTAATGCATTTAGACTTCTACGCGTTTTCTCGAGTTGATTACGAAGCTCATAATGTCGGCATTGCCAAGAGAGCTTTTTATCTTCTCTATTTAATTCCCTAGTTCGTTTATCTTCACGCTTAATAAAGTGGGCAACTAAACTCAGCTTTAAACTTGTAAAATTATTTTTGTCTGTAAGTAAATCATTTAAACTAAATGGGTCGTGTTTTTTTCTTGAATTTTCTGATTGCGAATATGCCCTCAATTCACTGAACTGATAACACTTGTAATCGCTTAAGATAGTTCTCAATCGCTTTATATTACTTGGTAAATCTCGACTTGGAGCAAAGCGACCCTCTAAATAATCAAGATCCCCTAAATCAGAATAGTTTAATTGATGGTAACGGGTTTGATATTCTTTCTCAGCCACACTCCGTATCTCATTAAAAGTAAACTTTTGAAACTGGTCAAAACCATATTGATTCGTCTGCTGGACAATTAGCCGGTTAAACTGACATTTTATTAGTAAGTAATAATGAAGAGCTTGAGCAAATGCTTCATTCTTCGTATTTTCAAGATAATCAAAAAATGCAATTAAATAATATGCTTCTATAGCCAAAGGTGTTCTAACTTCGGGCGTAATATGCTCAAGTTTTCTAGAAACTAAAGTTTCAATATCAGCATAATAAGGTGCAACAAATGTTGCATTTTTAACTGACTCAAAATCAGCACTGTGATTTACATACTCTATATCTTTGAATTGTATTTCAAACCCTTTTGATAACGCTTTGTTATTATTAACGTCATCGCATTTAGGTTGCTCTTGGTTAAAAACTTCATTTAATAACAATCGCCTTAATGCACCGGCAATTCGTAAGCGTTTTAATTGTTCCTGTTGAGTTAACCCTATTTCATCAGCAGAATATAGCTCTTTCACTAAATCATTATTTTCCGCCCATTTTAGCTCTTTACTGAATTGCTGTGGCTTTTGAAGCGCAGAGACCCAAACAAGCTCAATTTCGCTAGAACCATTTAAATGAATATGTAAATCATCTAGCTTAAGTCGTTCTATTAACTCATCAAGGCGAGGATCTTTAATGCTTGGTAAAGCGCTATAACGCACTTGCGGTTTTAAAAAGTGTTCGAAAAACTGTTTTATATCACTTTTATCTGCTAACGATATAAAACCACATTTTTTTTGTAATGCTTTCGCCACACCTAAAAGTGGTGGAACCTCTGTTATCAGCTCTTGCCATTCAGAAAAATATTTAGACTCGATTAAGAACTGTCCATCATAGGTGGGTTCAATATACTTTAAGCTTAGCTTATTTAAAATATCTACTATTAATGATTTAGCAGAGCTACCTTGAAAATTAATAAGTTTATTTAGCCTGTTTTTAATTAGATGATCTGGGGCTAAAGAATTACGACGCCTAAGTCCTTGAAATAAAATTCGCTCAAGATCTTGATTATTAAGCCTCCCTTTATCTAAATACAAAAGGAGAGCCTCGGTATTACGGAAGCACTCCTGTATAATAGCTTTAGGCATAATTATTGGTCACCTGAGTTACGTAAGCGTCTCTTTTTAGCTCTCTCTGATATATGGTTATTATTAAAAGCTAACTTTTCTTGTTTGTCAGAAGTATCATCTGTTTCAGAAGTATCCTCTGTTTCAGAAGTATCCTCTGTTTCAGAAGTATCC
>NZ_JACJFC010000030.1:0-44785 GCF_014164385.1 Pseudoalteromonas sp. SG43-3 | reverse complement strand
GCCTGGTGATAACATCAAGATGACAGTAACTCTAATCGCACCAATCGCGATGGATGAAGGTCTTCGTTTTGCTATCCGTGAAGGTGGTCGTACTGTAGGTGCTGGTGTTGTAGCAACTATCGTAGCGTAATTATTAGCCTAGCTAATTATTACCAAAAAGCCCGAGCTTAGTCTCGGGCTTTTTAATGTCTAAAATAAAGTACGATTTAATACCAATACGCTTAATTAAGTGATCTATTTTGAGGATGGAAAAACGTGTGGATAGCTAGGCAAAAAATTCGCTATTTAGTTGTTCTAATTGAGAATTTTTTAACACAGGTAGCGACACGTTTAGCCCCGCAAAATGATTAAGTATTATTACGGATTGGTATAAGATGCCGCTTTAACCTTAGGTGAAGATACTTGGTAACAATACTCAAAGTATTATTAGTGGTATTACTAAAAACCCGAGCTAAGCTCGGGTTTTGATAAGTTATGAATGTGTCATACTTAGCTGAAAACTATTCAACATTTTGAATTTGAATATGGAGTCGCTATTTAAATTTCATTATTATCAATGACTTAGTGATGATTGAAAGTGTTTATGTTGTATTTGGTAACCGCTATAGTAACCACTTGGAATAGGTTTCTGATAAATAGAGATTATTTTACTAAAGAGGAAATAAGCTTAAATCAGTACCGAATAATATACATAAAAATTGATTAACTGTTTAGTTTTTGTATTATACACCCAATCATAATCAAATAATCAAGGAAGAGTGTTTTATGAAACCGCTGCACGCATATCCTCATCCCGAGAGACCTCAAAACCCTTCACCATTAGAAATGGCTATTTATAACTATGAGTTAAAAGCTAAAGAGTTCCATAACAAGCGAATAGCTCAAAAAGGGCGACGAGTGAAGAGCTTAAAAATAAGATGGCTCGTGATTTTAATCATTTGCAAAAAGAGAAAGAGAGAATTACTGCTCATGCTCGCTTACAAACAGATTTAAAAGAATACCGTGAGCTAAGTGCAAGTTCTACAGTTACACAATTAAAACAAGAAAAGCATCACCCAACACAAAAGCTTGCTCGTCACTTGGCTGCAATAGGGGAACCTAAACCAACTAAGCTGCACGAGGCTCATCATATTATTTGTGGCACAGGGCAATACCAATCAGCGAATATGTTACAAACAAGGCTTAACCTTCATCTGCATGGAGTTGGTATTAACGATCCAATCAACGGTGTATGGTTAATTAATTTTGAAAAAAATAAAGAGCAAAATTGGGATAGCCCAGCTTCGCCACCTCATCGAAAGCTACACAGATATAACTATGAGACATGGATTAATACTAACTTTGGTAATGCGGCTACGCCTAAAGCTTTATTTTTGAATAGATTGAGAACCGTTAAAGTTAAAATAAAAACGGGTACTGTACCTGCAGGTTTACTTGAACCAAAAAATGAAAATTGGAAGGCTTTATAGTGACTGTATATCAAATTAAAAACGAAGCTTACACATACGACGTAATCGACTTTGATATTGTTGAGCTCTCAGAAACAATTTCGAAAAATAACGACCTTGATACAGATACTGTACTAAGGATGTTTATGTCATCCTCACTAAATAATATCGAATTTAGCCCTCTATGGCCTCAAGGGTTAAATTTTGACTATTTTGGTAAAGCTAAAAAGCAAGACTATGACATATCGCGGCTAGGTCATTTTTTAATAATGAAGATGCCAGTATATGAGTTGTTAAAAGAGCGCTTAGCAAATTTTGGAGAGTTTTTACCCGTTAAAGCTGAAGGCAACAACATGATATTGTTTAACTTGCTTACCTTCGGGCAAGAGCAAAAAGACATGTGTTTAACCAAATACGAAGATGGCTTCGAAGACGGTTTAGAGTTACTTACCTTTGAGCAAGACGATATACAAAATAAACTGCTATTTAAATCTAAGCTGGAAGGTGCTCAAAAAATTTATTGTACTGATGAGTTTAAAAATATTATCCAAAGTAACAACCTTAAAGGTTTAGTATTTGACGAAGACTTATTAGACCCGTTTGTTTAGTATCGCTCAACACAAAGGCGAATATATTAAGTAGCCAAAGAATCATTAATTGTGAATACAATACTTTCAGACTCTTTATAAAATAACACTCCTCCCGCTACCCGTAAGCTCAGCGCCCTGCGAGGGGGTAATTGTTTATAAAGCACAGTAAAGCTGCTTACATAACCTTTGCCCCATAATTTTAATTTGTATATTATCTCAACTAATAAGAACAATGGATTAGCTTTATAGTAACAAACTAATACGGCTTGGCAGGGAATAGTATGTCGTTACCAGATTACCAATCATTCATGACCCTATTACTGCAATGCTTAGCTAACGGTGAAACAGTAAAGCTCAAAGAGATTGAAGCACACGTTTATCAAAGCATAGGCTTATTTGTAGAGCAGCTTAAACTGCGCATTCCTAGCGGCAAGTAAACTTATGCCTACCACCGCTTAAGTTGGGCTAAAACTTACCTTGTTAAAGCAGGTTTATTTGGAAGCTGTGGTGTGCCACTCATTAGCCATCCTCCGAGAATATATCTTCAATGGTATCCCAGTCTGGTAGAGAGTGTTGTTTTGAGGTAACTTCAAATTGTAAATCAACTGCATCAAGCAGTCGCTCAAATATATCGAATGAACCCATAAAGCGACCGTTCTCAATCTCGGAAATCGTCGTTTTATTAATTCCCGCGATCTCTGATAGCTTTTGTTGCTTGTAGCCTAAAGCTTTCCTGCTAGTACTTATTTGTTTGCCAATATCTGCTCTACTCGACATATATTCACTTATTTGATGTTAGCTATATAGCTAATAAAAATTATCAATATTTCACAGGCATTGCATTATTTATATAAGACGGTTTAGCTTAAAAAACCAAACCGCCAACCGTTGACGGTTACTACCAATTAAACTTAAAGGCTTTATTAATAGGTAAAAACTGTTTTTTTGCTTCTTTACTTTTATCTTTAAACCAGTCATTAAATAGGTCATTCATTGTTATAATAATGTCTGTCCCTGCCTTACCTCTTTCAGCAAGCGGATCTATACCATTTTTAATTTTTTGTTTTGGTTTCTTTTACATTAATTGAGTTGTATGAAAATGGCTATCAAGGATTTTAAAAGTGGTTACGGTGATATCAAGTAGTTTGGTAACCACTTGGACACGTACAATAGGGGGCTAGTATGAACGGTAGAAAACAAAAAGCCTATAAAAATATAGGCTTATTAATGAGTTATAAACAAGTTGAAACAGGCTAAAACGCTATTCTATGTTTTGGATCTGAATATTTTTATATTTAACTTAGTTCTTATTTATCAAGTGATTGTGAACTTATTTTGCCGGAATATAGAGTGGTACTCACCAATTAACTCACCACTGTAATTTAAAGCGCTTTGGTGAACTATTTTTTCTGAGTTAACTGCTTTTCTTTATTAACTAACTCATCAAAATCGCTGACTTCATTTGTCAGTTCAACCCTGCGTATTTCGACAAATTTCTCGTATTCATTTTCAGCAAGTTGCTGTGCGACCTTGTGGGAAATTTTTCCTGCGTTAGTTAATACATTTTGATCGTTAAACTCTAAAAATGCATCCAGCTTAGTCGCCCACTGGGCCATTGTCATAGGAACTTTTTTCTTAGCTTGTAAGTCAGCAAAGTCTAAGTACATTGTGACAATTTGATTTAACTCACTCAACTCTTCTTGCGTTAAATAGTTTTTAGCGACCGATACATCTTTTTTAGTAACTCGTGCACAGCCCCAAGACTTGAGGCCCATATTTGGTAGCTCGCTATTAGCACGTTCTTTAACTAGTTCAGCAGCCGTATGTCCATGTATTGCCCAATGAAGCTTATTTTGAACAGTGGCGAAGAAGCTTTGACTTTCAGGAGCATTTTTATTGTAATCACTTGCAGTAGCGTAAATATCAGTGATTTTTTGATAAAATCTGCGTTCTGAAGCACGTATATCGCGAATGCGTTCAAGTAATTCATCAAAGTAGTCTGAACTAAGATCTTTATCAGGGTTTTTAAGGCGTTCGTCATCCATAGCGAACCCTTTAATTAAATACTCTTTTAGTACTTGATTAGCCCACTGCCTAAACTGTGTACCTCGTGACGAACGAACTCTGTAACCAACAGAAAGTACCGCCTCTAAATTGTAATGATCTAGCAGCCTTTCCACTTCCCTTGAGCCTTCCAGGGCAACTGTCCGGAATTTCCGGATAGTTGAAGTGGGGTCTAACTCACCTTCATCGTAAATATTATTGATATGTTCACTGATTGTTTTATTTGAACGCTCAAATAGATCTGCAATTTGTTTCTGCGTTAACCAAAGCGAGTCCTCTTGCATACGAATTTGTAGGCGAGCTTTACCGTCATTAGACGTAAACATTGCAAGAGGTGGGTGCTGGGTCATTCGACTTCCATTAATTAATAAATAAAACAAACTTTTATAAAAAGTTTTTTACAGAAAGCACAGAGCCTTCTACTTAAAAATATTAGCTTACTATAATGACTCTTATGCTGAAATTAGCTAGCAAATTAAATTAACACTTAATCAAATATTATGAACCGCAATTTGATTGTCATTGCCTTGGTAGTCACAACTTTCTGAATCCGCATTGTCACCCACCAATTAACCCACCAGTGGTTATTCTTCTGACAGCGCCAGCTCTTCTAATATCTTTTTAAGAGGTTTGCCCTTGGCTTTAGCAAGAGCTTTCAAGCTATCATAGATCTCCCTTTTGACCTTAATGTTAACTAATTTTTCAGACTGTTGCCTTCTAAATTCTTTTTGCTTCCATGCCTTATCGATTCTTGAAATAAGTTGCGTTTGTGAGGGAAGCTCCTTTTGCTTGGGGTTCTGAGCTATATCCGGCCTTACTTTGTTTAACTTTATATCCCAAGTATAAACAGTGGCAAAAACACAATAATAAATTTCTTCTTGTGTCATTGGCTGAAAATGAAGTGGCTCATATTGATGTTCACACAAATATCGCCATGTATCCTCATGTCTAACTGCATTTTTTTTATTCAACCAATCAATTCGAGAGTGGTAAGCTATTACAGCGCTCCAGTTGGTTTTCAGATCCTCGATATATTTTAACTTATCTAACCTTGATGACTTAAAGTCTCTAAATATTTCTTCTTTTACTGCATTTAAGCATTCGATTGGACTAGATGGCTTATAAGTAGAAGCGCTATATTTTGTAGCTATAAAGTGAACTTGCAAATAAGACCAAGACCAGTACCACATTTCTGGCTGCAAAGAATCTAGCCAAGAGAGTTGTTCTTTGTTTATAAACGAATCTCTCAATGCCTCCTGCAAAGACATAATGATCTCTTTAAATTGAATCTGTGGGATGTTCCATTCGTTATTCAAAAAGTTGACTACAAATTCTTTTTTTAAATAAAAATCTAAAGGATATTGAACCCTCATTTCTTCGGGGTAATTAACGCTATTGAATGGTTGACACTTATTGGAAAGGAGATAAAACGCAAACTCAGTAGCATCATTATTGCCTGAAAGCTCACGTTTAAGGCTTTTAACTTTTAACTTAGTTCGAGCATCATCCCAATTATTATCTGCAGTCATACTTCTCTTTCTCAAGCGTAAAAAGATATCTTAATAAACCACCTTACCATGAAGTAAAAGAAGTGTAAAACTATGGTTTTATCACGAGAATTATGTAGTAATAACGTAATGTAAAAGCAATTGAAATCTATGATTTTAGAGGGCTCATGTGTTTTTTATGTAAAGTATTTTATTTAATAATATACTTTTGAAATATGTTAGCTTTAATTCATGAAAATAGCGGTGAGTATAATCACCGCTTTGAGTGGAAAATTACTTACCTTTAGGTGGATTGTTTCCCCTTCCAGGCCCTGAAGGATTTCCTGTACGGCTTGGCCAGTTAGGATTTTGTCCCATTTCTACATATTTAGTTAAGTTCATTTTATTCTCCTAAGTAATCATCGTTGTTTGGGTTATGACCGTCAGCCCAGTCGTCCATATCAGCATCATTGTTTGGGTTGTTAATGTCAGACCAAAGGTCTAGTTCGTCGTTAGACATGTCATGAGTATTTGGCATGTTAAATTCCTCTTTAAGTGGAATTAAAAATTCCGGATTAATTATTCAAATAGCTCAACTATTTGCCGGTCCTATTGGACCTATCGATTTTCTCGATAAGTGGAATATTAGAAGCTGAGGTAGTCGTAAAACATGAAACTAATTGTCCCCCCTCTTTTTTAATTGTTATTGGGGGAGGGACAAGATGTTTCATGGTAGAGTTAATTTCTTAAAGGAATAATTGGGAAAAATTAACAAGTAAGGAAGCTTATGAACACCATCCCATCAATTGAATCAATTTTATTACAAGTACATCAAAGCCTCGAATTGCCTCCTTACACAAGTAAGCAAAAAGCTTCTTTCGCACAACTTAAACGGCCCTTAAGTAGACATTTTGAACAGATGAATGAAATACTTGATGGTATCTATCGCGCACTTGAAATTCATAACGATGAATCAGCCTGTGCAGATCTAAGTAACCATATTGTTAATTTCGCATTATTTCAGAAGGCGCTAGAGCTGAAAACTTGGACCTTTAATGCAGATGCAAAGCAGGTTATTTGGCAGCTAGTTAGCCACTCATATGTTCCTGGTATTGCGAGATTTATGGCGTTTTGGAATTTAGATGATATAACTGACAAAGGAATGCCTGGGGGGGCGTTTCTGGTATTTGCCAACAGAAACAGAAGATCGCTTGAGAGTAATGATGCCTGTAGAGCAAGTTTGTGTTTGGCTTCTCGACTTAATTGGTATTCCATTAGATAAAATACGAGAAAACCCCTTAAATAATACCGACCCTGATAATTTAATTCGGAATATATACAATTGGAAGAGTGGTAAAGTCCCGCGATTTGAAACGATTAAAAACAGCTTTTCAGACGCGAGCGATATAGAGTTCGCGGGTTGTTTATTCATTAATAGCTCAGCTGAAATTGAGGTTCAACTAAAAACAGTTACCAATTTTATAAAGTTTAAGCATCTATCTTCGAAAGATTTAATCCGTGAAATCCCCATTAGAAACCCAAGTGAGATTGATAAAATCATTCAAGGTAATGGCGACTTAGAAAATACCAAAAAATTCATCAGCTTGATGGCTGTTCGATATGCTCAACCAACGTTTAAAACTATCAGACAACGAATGCATATTGCTAAAGCAGTGCAAGATGGCTACAAGCGCTTACTTAAATACCTTTGCCCAGATGTTTCACCAACAACCCCGAACCTTGAACAAAACAAAGTATTACAACTTTGCCACATCTATAAATATATCTATAACTTAACTATTGAAGCGCATCGCTTAAATCACGGAGAGTTAGCCGAAAATGAGTGGTTTGACAGCAAACTGTCAAAAATAGATAAAAACGGTTTGTTTCTATCTATAGCGCCATCAAGATTTTCAAGTTCGTCCTCCTTACTTGGGGAAGTACTGACCAGACGGTTTAAGGATATAAAAGCAAGTGATCCGTTAATGGATCTTTTTGATGAAAATAAGGATACGGCGATTGATTTATTTAAGTATAAAGTAGATGAGCAAGCGAGATGGGCCAGTGAAACAATAGCTATCGGTGTGCTGAAAAAAAATATTATTAAAGGCTCACCGTGGAGAGCATTTCAAAAAGAAGACAGTTACTGGGTATTGACGCAAGTTATTCAGAGTTTAGCCCATAACCCTAAAGCTTTTGATGCAGGGCTTAATCGTTTAAAAGAAGTAGCAACTAGTCCTCTTGAGAAGGCGGGAGTTATTCAGCTTGAGCTTAACTATTTAGTCGACATGGATAAAAATAAGCGCCCTAAGGATATCCAAGAAAGAATAGAGTGTTTGTTTGCAGAAATAGAAAAAAATGAAGGGTATCAAATATGGCAAGCACCAGCATTGGCAGCCAAAGCCAAACACTGCATAGCCTTAAATGAGTTTAAGTCAGCAAGTCGCCTTTTTAAGAGGGCATTAGATGCTTGCAGTGAGAGGAGTTATGGTTATTTAAGAGGTTTTATAGCCCGAGATACTTTGGCTACCTTACTGCAAATTGAGAAGCTTAACGAAAATAATCATGAACGATATTTACGTGAAATGATGGCCAACGATGTTTTTGAATTAACAACCCCTTTTGTAGAGATAAAACTTGAAGCCGTTGCACATGACTTGGATATTCACTTTTGGTCAGAACTATATAAGCCTTATCGAGGGATTAAAAACTTGAATCTTCGAAAGCATGTTTGTGACAGTGATATTCAACGATAAAATTTTAAGTCGACAGTACAATTCATTGTTAGCGCTAAGATTAAAAATCGAATAATGATAAAGGATTAACATACTTGAAAAACGAAAAGTTTGTAGATGATGTTTTAAGAAAAGTCGGAAGGAACGTTGTTCTGTTTCAACAACTTGAAAGGCTGCTTAAGTTTGTTGTTGCTAATGGTAACTTAGCTGGCTTTTCAAGTGAGATCAAAACACTAAAACAAGACCAAGAAAAAAAGTTCATAAGCAAACTTTGGGGACCCTGGTTGGGCAATATGTTGAAAACTCAAATCCTGACTCAAATGCACAATCATCTGAACCAGAAGATTTAGATGAAGCATATATATCATTCAGTTTCAGAATTGAGTGTGATGAAGATTATTATAAAAGCCAAAAAGAAACTCTTGCTCAATTAGTCTGTGATCGAAATGACCTTATTCATCACCTATTGCCTCGCTTTGATATGAATTCTGCTGAAAGTTGCGAAGCACTAGGCCAAGAACTTGATGATCAGGCGGAAACGATTAGGCTAGAGATTAACAATGTACAATCCATTGCTAAGGCTTTGCATAAAGGCCGTGAGGAATTAGGTTCTTACTTACAATCTGAGCAAGGCAGAAAAGAGCTTGAGCTATCGTTTATAAGGCAAAGTCGTTTAGTACTGATGCTTGGTGATATTGCTACCCAGATGAGCCGAGAAGATGGATGGGCTCTAATAAGCACCGCTGGAAATATCGTTAAACAACATGCCCCAGAAGAGCTGGTGGGTATGAAAGAAAAATATGGCTATAACTCATTAATGAAACTAATCCAGGCAAGTGAGTTATTTGACCTTTATGAAGAGGTTACTCCGAAAGGAGGACGTAGAATTTTATATAGGTTAAAAGCTAGTTGGGAGATTTCTTCGATTTAAAGGCGTTTTTTAAGTAGTCTTTTTGATGTATTACGGTGAAAAGACAACTTCAGGCGGCTAATTACACTAGAGGCCTTGATATATCTGGCTTCGTAAGGGCTCATTATATCAATAAAGGACCTTTCACACCGAAGGGCATTTAATTGTACTCAATTATCATTTTTACTTTAGAATATTAGCCATAATCAAACAAGCGTCTTATCATCAATCTCATGCAGTTACTCTACTCAACAAGCAAAGCTCTGGATAAGTGGTTAAAAGCCGAACTGCCTACCTTAGAGGGAACTCAGAAGGGGCGAAATACCATAGTATCTGATGCCAATACATTTAGTTGGCAACTGCATCTTATTGATAATAGCTACAGGTCATCTCACAAGACCGTTATAGCAACAGAAGCACATAGCCGCTTTACCTGCTTTCTTCCCGTATACGCTCCACTGAGCCTGGCTGAATTGAATCAACAGTTATCAATGCAATGGCAACAGTTATTAGTCGAAATGATAAGAGCCAATCAACTCCTACCCAATAGTGATGCGGTTTTATTACTAAGTCAGTTAGATGAGCTGAAATTTGATATTCGCTGGGCTAAGAATACTGATTTAAGCATAAATGGTCATATTACCGATGCCGCCTTATGGGTAACGCAAACACTAGAAGAGCAAAGGTTAGATGCTATGCCATTAGCACTAGCAGATGATTTAGCTATATACCTTAATGGGCAAGTTAAACGTATCAAACAACGTAAAGAAAAATTTATCCCTTTAGATAGGCTCTTTGAGTATTGTCAAAGCATGACTCAACATGATGATGTTATAGCGCCTGAGATTAAGTCAAACGATGCTTTACCTGCAAATGTTCTAAAGTTTAGTGATTATAAAAAATAACTCAGAAATATATTTTCCTATCAATAGTTTATTGAATTTAGCTTTATTATTTAATTGATATTTATAGGGTAGACTTTAAGAGTCTACCTAATGGTTTATTGTTAATATTTAAAAAAGAAATAATGATGGTTTCATTGCATGAAACGCTATTAAAGACTTTTCACCCCCAAACCCCCATTAAGACATCATGAGCAGTTTTCATATAATAGGAAAAAAATGTAAAAAGTTAGGAGGGTCAACACCTTCTAGCCAGCAAGGTTGATACTTCTTTTGCTATTAATGATTTAGCACACAAGTAAATCGAACTTTGTATTTGTTATCAGAGTAATCTGCAATCAGTAAAACCATTTAAACACGGGAATTTAATTTTCTTCACAATAGTTATGACCTGAACTCAAAAACAACTAACTGTCTGATTGTTAATATATAACACTTCTCTTAAATATTACCCAAAGGTTACTTCTAATGATAATTAATCAATAGGAGTCAATCATGACTAAATACTCAAACAATCGAAATCTAACTATTCACGATGAACCTAAGTTTAATAACTGGGATGTACTAACCAATTACCAGTTAAGCCAAGAGTATCTTGGTAAAATACAAAACGTATTAAATAACTCATTACAACAATACCCTAGAACCTTTGTGGTCCGAGTCGATTTGCACTTACCTAAAGTTATGTCCTGTCCTGATTACCCTTCAGGTTTTAGCACTGAAGCTATTACTCGATTTATTGAATCGTTAAAATCTCAACTTAAAGCACATCAAGAACGAAGCAGGCGTGAGCACAAGCGAGTTCATCCTAATACTCTGCGTTTCATCTGGGCTAAAGAGCAATGCGAATCAGTGATGCCTCATTACCATTTAGCGCTATTGCTAAATAATGATGCTTACTACACATTAGGTGACTACAAAACTGTTCAAGACAACCTAGCCGGTAGGATATATACAGCATGGGCAAGGGCCTTAAATATTGAATCAGCAAAGGCAATGGGCCTGGTGCATTTTCCTGAACGTAACCCTACATATCATTTGAATGCTAATTCATGTGATTTTGCAGATAGTTTCAACAGTATTTTCATTCGTGTTAGCTATTTAGCTAAGTTTCATACCAAGCATTTTGGTGATAGAACAAAAAATTTTTCATGTAGTTGGCGATGACTAATTAAGAGAGGGATAACCCCTCTCTTATGCTGACTTGATATTTAGTTGATTTATTGACTGATGTACAGCTTATCTGATGTTCTTGTAATCGCAGTGTATAGCCAACGATAATCCTTAGTTATTTTACCATGGTGATAAGCATCAACAAAAACATGTTGCCACTCGCTACCCTGAGCCTTATGGCAGGTAATAGCATAACCAAACTTGAGATGAAGAAAATTTAAATAAGGGTCATCCTTTTTTAATTCTTGGTAATCATCACCTTGCGGCTTGTAATAAGTGAAAAATCGTTCGTTAAAATCTGCACGTAAAGCTTGATATAAAACCCCCTCTAACCTAGGAGTTGGCTCATACATCAAATTTAACAGAACTTTATGCTCAAGAAGAAAAGGTTTTCCGTAGTCATCTCTAAACTCGATTGACAAGTCCACAAATTGCAATTCGATTGGCGTGACCAAAATCCCACTAGGCAATTTCTCCTGAACGTTAATGCACCTGCATTCAACCGCAGAGAGAACTTTAATTACGCGACCAAATTCACCATTAGATATAAATGTATCCCCAGCATAGTAGTTGTTTGTACACATTACCTTTTCATTTACCTGAATAGGAGCCCTAGGAAAAAACAACCTAGCCCTAATATCACATACATAGTCATAAACCTTCTTGTTAGTGCGAGCGATAATAGTCAGGTTATCAGTGTTCTCAACCTTTCCGTCACAAAGGTCAAAATATTTATCAATAAAACTAACGCTTGGTAGGCGGCACACGTCTTGGGAAGAAACATCAAATTCAAAGTCAATATAGTCCTCAAACTCCATAGCATCTCGCAAAGTTTGAGCATTTTTCATTACGCCTGATTCAGATTTTTGTCTGACAACTTGTGTTAGTTCAAACGACCGACATGCAAGTCTATAAACGCAATTGAGAACATTTTCACTAAGTGCTGGAGAGTAAAAATTTCTAACAGGAGGTAGCTGCGCGTTATCGCCTATAAAAATGACTTTTCTTTGAGGGTTATTTTTAAAGTCAATATACTGTATCAAATCTTGCAATAAGTACCCTGAACCAAATTTTCCTATATGAGAAGCGCTAAACTTATCTGAAATCATTGATGACTCATCAACAATATAGATGGTATCAGGCTCATCACTGTTGGCGTTAAGGTAGGAGAAACTATCAGGCTTCTTCTCAAGGTATTCATCTATTGGTTCCTCGTCTTTTTCATAGAATTTGTAGATAATCCTATGAATGGTTGTAGCTTTGAATTTAGTCTTATTGGCAATTACTTTTGCCGCCTTACCTGTTGGGGCAATAATCACAAACTCCTTACCCAGCCAACTTAAGTATCGTGTAACTCCTGCCATAACGTAAGACTTGCCTGTCCCTGCATAACCTTTCAATAAAAAAACGGGCGCATAACGGGCCTCCAAGAAAGACTCCAACTCCGTAAGTAATTCCTGTTGGTCATTGGTTAGTTCCTGACCATTAAAGTGATTTAAAATTGACATGCAATTCTCCTGGTTAATTCAATCAGAAAAATTGTGTATTAATTAATTTTTGGATTAATTGCGGTTTACTCGCCGCCAGAATGCCAGTGGATATTAAAAAAAATAGAGGCCGAAGCCCCTAGATTTCAAGCTCAACAAAATCGGTATCTATAACTTCCTGGTCGATGCCTATATAACGCAATGTTACGCCTTCAGAGCTATGCCTGAGCATCTTCATTACTCGGGCAATATCATTAGTTTTCTTGTATAAATGAAAGCCACGTGACTTGCGCATGGAATGGGTACCTAACCTAATGCCTAACTCTTCACCCACTAGCATAAAGGCTTTAGTGACAGACCTCCTATTCAGTGGTTTAGGCTTTCGGTTGATAGATTGCCGATTTCGAAAGGATTGAAATAAATAGATGTGGTTGCGGTGCTTCAACTGAATGTTGTTAATTAAAAGCTGCGCTTTGTCATTTAACTTTATTTCAGCTCGCTTGCCAGTTTTCCCCTCGAAGATGATTAAACGACCATCTCTGATATCAGTAAATTTAATTGATAGTAAATCTGATATCCGTAATGCCAAGTTAAGGCCAATGTTCCAAATATCTGCCATCTGTTTTGAACACCGTATTTCAAGCAAGTGGCTTATAAGGCGAACCTTGTCCAGGTCTTTTATTGCTTCAACTTCTGCCATAATGTTAACTCCTCACATAAAAACGCCAGCATCATTTAAAGTAATAATGCTGGCGCTATAGGTTGCTTAATCAAAGCTCACGCTTACCTGGTAACAATCATTGATGTAGTACTCAATAAAATTGTTAACAAACAGGGTAAGTAGTTCTTTGGCATTTCTGTTTTGCAGCCAGCCAATAAACAAATTGAACACTTGCTTATTAATAAAACAGACATCAATTTCTTTAACCAGCTCGGGGAAAGGTCTTCCCTGGTACGAAAAGTCTGTTATATAAACGAGTTGCCATAACTCATTTTGTTTCTCCATACGTATTTCAACCGGATGATATCCACCAGCATCAGCAGAGTAATCGGGGTCCCGAAAATTAAGTGTAATAGCGTTAAAGGCATTGTTCGGTACAGAACTGTCAGCTAGTGATTGGTTAATCAGTTGATATAATTTTGCAGGTACAGGAAAACCCTGCACCTCATTAAAGTTCAGTTTCATGGTGTTGATCTCTTAAGTTGTATGCCAGGGCTCGTCCGGCATTAAAGAATTAATTTGAGGAAGTAAGAAGACTAAAGCAGTCCACGTTCGGCAAATGACGTTGCACCATTACCAACAACAATGTGATCAAGCACCTGAACATCTATTAAGGCTAAGGCATCTTTTAATCGTTTAGTTATGGCAATGTCAGCTTGTGACGGCTCTAGCTCGCCAGATGGATGATTATGCGCAAAGATCACAGCGGCACCATTTTGATGTAATACTTCTTTCACTACTTCTCGTGGGTAAACGCTAGCGGCGTTAATGGTGCCAAAGAATAGCTCCTTGTACTCAATCAACTTGTGCTGACTATTAAGCACCAAAATCGCGAATACCTCCTTTTCATATCTACCCAGTTTAAACTGTAAAAAGTCGAGAGTTGCTTGGCTACTAGTAAACGCTTCGCCAGACATATACTTGCTCTGCAATATCTCAGCAGCTTTTTCCAGTACCTGTTCAGCTGTCATGGGTTCTTCGGTGATGTATTTAATTGATAGGTCATTAGGCATAACACACTCCTTTAATGATTCGTTGATCTATGCCTTTTAGTAATATGTGTTTGATTATTTTTGGAATCGATAAATTGGCCTTGCAGACCTAGAGTAAACACATCAGGACGTCTACGAACAAAAATTACATAACATGCTCTTTTGATGAGTGAGTACAACTCGCAAAAATTCAAATGAGGATAATGCAATGCAAACAAGATTAATTAGATTAAAAGAAGTCATGGCGCTAACAGGCTTAAGCCGTTCAGGAATTTACAAATATATCAGTGAAGATAGATTTCCAGAAAATGTCAGCCTTGGCGGTCGAGCTGTAGCTTGGGTAGAAAGTGAAATTCAGCAGTGGATTGACAATGTTATCGGCCGTCGTGACGACAATCGATTAACAGGCTACGACATGGAGACTGAACTATGATTTTTTCAGATAAATATAGCGGTAATAAAAATGAATTAGTAAAGAGTGATAAGTATAAAGAATTCAGTTTAATTCAGAGTGAAGTTGAATACACAACGCGTTCACTAGGACTAATTTATGATATGTATTGCAGATGGCTTAACACTAATCACGGGATTTATTTGGTAAAGGCTAACCTGTCTATTCCTGATGATTCTGATGAATGTAGCGAGTCAGTAATAGACTACTTATTTCATATGGTTCAAGGAAACATCAAACATCGAAATGTACGTTCTGACAATTCGATAGGTTTGATATGGAAAACTTATCGCAAAAATTTTTCAACAATTCATGAAGGGTACTTTTTGATATCAATGACTGAGGCTGAATATGATAAGCCACGAGATAAGAAGATGTCCTTATTTTCATTGGATGTTTTTAACTCTGTTGGAGATACCATGTCTCAACTTAAAGCGAAATTTGATAAAGAGTTTGATTTGGAACCTGATAAAAAAATAGGACTGTATTTTGAGTTCTTATTTAACAATAACGGGAAAGGTGGGTTATTTCATGATTCAAGCTTTGAAGTACATGAACAAGGCTTTGCTACGCTTTGTGAAATAGCTCAACTTTCAATAGATAAACCAGATACTGAGTTTCCTCTATTGAGAACTAGGTATGGTTATAGCCCAGTTCACTGGCATTTTGGTAATGATTCTCTTGAACCATTTGTCGCTCAAACTCAACGAGCTAAACCATTCTTAGATAGTGACTGGGGAGAGTACAAGGTTAACAGCCAACAACTTTGGTGAGCTTAGTAACGCCAGGTTTATTCCTGGCGTTATTCGATTAAGTAAAACATATCACATAGACATCTACGAACAAAAAATACGCAACTCGCTTCTCTATTGATTAAAGGCAACAAAGCCGAAAACAACCAATAGGAAATTAACATGGCGAGTGAATACATCAGATTACCAGAAGTTTTATATCTAACAGGATTAAAACGAACCAGCATATATAAGCTAATGAAAAATAATGCCTTCCCCCAGGCGACTTCGTTTGGGGCAAGACGTATTGCATGGAAGCGTAGTGATATCCAAAACTGGATTGAGAGCAAAATCCAAGCGAGGAAATCATAATGAGCAGCAAAAAAAGTGCAGTGGCAAAGCGTCTAGAGCGGGGGTATTACAAAAGCTACTCAGTTGATATCGATTCGGGAGAGCTGTCTATCCCCCTGTTACAAAAGTTAACCGCTGGCTTTGAAAACTCCATCCGACGATTACCAAATTGTTATGTATTCAGGTTTAAGTTAAGGGTTCCTAAAGCCTATCAACAAGATGCGAATAAAAAATTAAACAAATGGTTTTATTATTTATCTAAAAAAATCTCAGTATCTGAGGCCATAAATATGATTTGGGCAAAAGATATGTCTGATGACGGCTCAGTATTTTATCATATAGCGCTCTTTTTTAGGGCACCAAGAAATGCAACTGAACAGGGGGCACTTAACGCAAAAGCGTTTTTTACAAAGACAATAAAAGCAACATGGCCACATATTTTATTTATCAGCGACTCTAATGCTGATTCGTTGTGTTCATTCACAACCGCAAACATAATTCCACTAAACCCTGGCAAGAAGTCTTACAACCAAGACGCTCGTTACTGCTTCTTCATTTTAAGCAAGCTAGCAAGAAAGTCTCGCTACCCTACTAACAATCTTGACGATGTATTTGGCATCAAGTACAGCAGAAATCCGAATAAACGAAGGAGCCAAAGTTAAAAACGACGCTTATCAGCCATACAGTGAATTACATTAAGGACCTGTATGGCTCATTCTCACATCAACTCAATAGACGTTGGCATTTTGACCATAAACAAGAAATACAATTCTCTAGTGCGAGACCCGCTGAAATTGTAAAGTAAATGGCAACCCCCACCAGCTGTATTCAAACAACTTAACGACGAATTTATGCTTCATCCTAGATGCGGCCGTAGAACCAGAAACAGCAATATGTAATAACTACTTTACCGTTGTGGTGTAAGTGCCCGCAAGCACCGATACACGCGTTTTTCATGAAAGCGTGGCTGGTGGCAAAGTTAGGTTTATTAAAGTTAGGCTCAAATTCCAACAAATTGGCAAAGAGCAAGATGCAGCACCATCTCCCAGTATGGTGTGTGTAATGGGGCTAAAAGTTAAAGCTAACATGAGAACAGTAAGCAAAGAGCAGCTGGCAAAATAAACTAGAGGCGGCTTAACTGAATTTGGAAATAATAAACATTCAGCTAGGCCATTTTGCCCGCCTAAATTAAGCCGCGTTTTTTAACTTAGGCCCCTGCTGAGAGGCTTTAATCTTGACTTTAGCCTTTTTCGTTGAAGCCACATCTATATGAGCGAGTGCAACTTCATAACCTAACAACTGTAACCTTTTATAAGCATTCTTTAAGTTTACCTTTGAAAAGAACGGCAATTTTGTTGGTAAAGCAGCAATGTCATATATAGCGTAAACCACACGATAATTACTGGCTGTAGGCATAATTACTGGATCCGTTAACGGCATAACCCCCGGGTGTTTTGTATATAGTTTTTTACGTGCCTCTTCACTACTTCTAAAAATTTCAGCAGACACCACCCCTTGGCTGAAAAGGTGGCTTAATGTGGCTGAAGACGTGTAGTGTTTTACGTGTATTAAATCAGTTAATTTATCATGTCCATTTTTTTGATGAACTAAATCACAAAACTCAAAACGACTTTGCCCACCGCCGATATAGATGTTTTTAGTATCCATACACTTAATGTTAGCATTATTATCTGCCACATCTTTGTTGTAAGCTCCTTCAGAATCATGGTTGTATTCTGGTAAGCTAACCATATAGGTAGGTATGCTTTCCATTACCGCATTGATTTCTTTTACAAAATCAATGTTTATTTCATACCAAACACCAGCTCGCAATTCATAATGCTTATTCTTATAAATAACCTCACAGTAAATGCACTCGTAACCAGACCAAGTTTTAAGCGTTGTATGGTCTTCATCTTTAGCGTATATCTTGTAGCCAGTTAACAAGTGACTCACATTTAATACTTTTTCTTTCGACATTACGTAATTCAAATAGCGACCTAAACATAAAAGATCAGAGCGTTCTTTGTTTCTTGAGCCATAGCTAAACCCAACCACTTGATCTGATTCATATATTTCAGGTGCTAGTAACGCAAGATTGTCACCTATTACCGGACCACATGTGTGGAAATTATCCAACAGTTGCACTAATTCATTGTCTAGCGCGGTTGTGGTTGATGACTCAGTGACTTCACGTATATTCTCAACCCATTTAAACTCAGCAGGCAATGCTGCCTTATATTTCTGATAAGCACTCAACAAAAGCTTAGGTAGATCAGATAACTTACCTTTAAAGTTAACCTTTAGCGCCTTACGACGACCGCTCACTCGAGAACCAAACACCTTTTCATTACTTAGCCCTTCGATAGCTGACAGGAAATCTTCATCTATATCTATCGGAAAATCAGACACCTCAGCACCCAAACCGCTTTGAATGCGGTTATTAAGCGGCGTGCTTTTGTTTGAAGCGGTATCAATACCTCGGATATTTTTCGCTTCAATTAAGTTTAAAGCAGTTTTAAGACCGAAATCAGGCACCATATAGCTAGTTTCTATCATGTGATAGCCCTTGCCGAAAGCAATCAAATAGGTATTCCCTGCATGACTCAACTGTAAAACAGCTCCGGTTGATTGGTTGGTACCAAAATCTAGCCCCTTTAACTCTTTATTGGCAGTAAAGAGTTGTGCAAAGGTCGGTGGATTTGACGTCGGTATTTGTAAATGTAACGTACTTGTCGTCCCCTCAATCTCAACGGGGTAACTTTTGGCGTTGAGTAAATTAAGAATACTCGTATCTGCTTTAACGTCATTTTTTAACAGGTAAATCGAAAGTGGTGTAGTAGGCATATTGGCTCTCCTTATAAGTTAGTTCATCGCTCTTGACTCGCATTTATGTACTGCAGATTGAATATTAATCTAATTGCTTATATTTTGTCAAGTTTAAATCAAGTTAAATCGCTTTGCACTCGCATTTTAATATATTTGACTGATTGGTTTGTGTGTATTACAGTATGGAAAATAGAGGTGAACTGTGGAGAAAATATGCAGGCAGTAAATATCAAATGGATATCAGATGAAGATATGGTGGAGGCGAATGATTGGCGAGCTGATTATCATTTATCAACTGCAGCTCTTCTTCCTGTGCTTGCAAAGCAAAGAGGATGGATGACTTTAGTTGATCGCAATGTAAGTCTTGTTGATGGCTGGCGTTTTAGTGAGAGCCCTGAATCAGAATGGTATATGGCTAATATTTCACTTTTAGATACAAGTCGGCGTGACCCAGTTACTCTCAATTATTTGCCAAAGAAAGTTGATGATGAAGCCAAACGTTTAGCGAAAGCCTTTGAAGCTACCGTTCTGGGAGAACTTTTTTACCGAATGAGGCATATCTCAGATATGAGGTTAAACCCAGAGGCAGCTCAGTATTCATCCCCTATTATTTCATTAGAGTCCTGCATCAAGCCCTCAGATGTTGTGATTCGTCGGGTCGGCAGCGCATTAGCTGCATATGTATCAGAATTTGACCGACAACATCCCATTGATGCCAACATGGCCATTATTCGAGGGTTAAACCGATATGATGCACTGTGGTTAACTTATTGCTTGCAGCAACCAGTGTATGTTGACTATCTAGAGCAGAGAATCGTATCAACTGATATGGTTCGAGTTGGTTTATCAAAAATTAAAAATATGCCGTTGGGACCAAAGCCTCAGGAATTTAATGAACTCACAGATCAATATATAGCTTGCTTAGAAACACTTTATTTTTCTCAGATGCATTTACACGAGCTTCGCGAGCAGGTTTCAAAGTGGCTAGATGAGTATTTAAAAAATAATTCAATTGAGTGGAATAAGAAACAACTTAAAACCGCTTGGTTTAATGCAGAAGCCTTAACTGAGCGGTTAGATTTCGGTTTTTCAGAGCAAAGTAAAGTCAGTCGTCAATTAATTGCTATTGGTGGTCAATATTTAACTGACCTAGCTGTTATTGATCCCCAAGATAATCAAATATTACCAGAGCGTTATCAGTTGGTGAAAATAAGGGATTTGAAACCCAATTTAACCTTATCCGAGAATCTCGCCACCATAGACGAGAATGTCAAAAAAACAGAAAAGTTAAATAATAAAATTAAGAAGGTAAAAAAGAGGTTGATACAGAAAAATGATGTATTAATCTCAACTTTTGCACGAGAGAGTAAGGTCTTGTGGATAAACCAAAAGTTAGACCAAAATACCTTAGTCAGTGAACATTTATCAACCTTGTTTTTTCATCAACATGCTGGGGCGTATACCCTTTTATTGGAAACTCCATTAATGAAATGGCAATTGAATCAATTGGTTACGGGTAACGTTCAGTCATTTATTAACTTGTCAGATCTTGCCAATATAACGTTTCCTCAATTACCAAACGAAAAAGCAGCCGATTGGCACCATGAGCTAGACAACATGCTATCCAAACAAAACCAATCTTTGGCAGATATTAAACAAATACAACAAAAGATGAAGCAAGTTTATCACAGTGTTCATCCTACAATAATCGAGGTTAACCATGCTGACTGATTTAGAACTGCGTCAAGCCTTACAACAAACCCTTGAGGGGGTAGCTACACACCCTCAAACCCTCGATGATATTTGGCTGAAACAAAACCATATTTGGCAAGAAATCGGCTGGCAAAAGTCACAGCTATCTTTATGGTTAAATTGTCAAAAATCATTAGTTAAAAACCCGGATAGCGAAACGTTCAACATAAAAGGTGGAGCAAAACCTAAGGCTGACAACAGTAGCCAGAACTTAGGAGATATTTTACTCGATATGGTGGGAGAATTTGATCGACCTATGCCAGTAAAATTAGCGTTAACAAAACTGCCAAATTATATTGTAGCTACCGAAGGCATGCTTAAAAGCGCCGTACAAGAACACCCAAAATTAATCATGATGGGCCCGTTGATTAAGCTAACTTAGTCAGCTCTATCAGCAGTAATTAATTTATAAATTTGAGCTTAGCTCAATTAAATGCCTCGTCGTAAGAGGCGAGTATTAGGAAAGTTTATTATGAGTAATGTCACAACAAAATTTGCAGCAATTAACACATCAACTCGAGAAAAATTTCGTCAATTTAGTGAAACTTTGCCGCTAGATGCGGCTCAAGAGTTTTATCAAGCCGAGTTGATTTGGGGAGTAGTTGAAGGTAACAAAACACCAAAAATATTATTGCTAACTTTAGAGGAAGGACACTGGCATTACTCTGAGCCTGAAACATTAGATGAATTAATCTTTGAGCTATTAAGCCATAACAATATGTTGGGTGATGAAAGCCAATGGCCAGCATTTATTTACCTTACTGATGCTAACAATCATCGTAATTATGAATTTAAAGGTTTTAGCCAAGCGGTACCTGAAATTCCAAGTATTGAACTGATCCGTGACTATGAACGTTTAAGTGGTGAGCAGAATTTGGCATGGTCTGCCATGGTATATCGAAATCTAATGCAAGATTTAGATGCTTTCCATGAACAGGTTTACCAAACCGTTAAAGATAAAGTCTCAGATAAAAACGACATTATTGAAGAAGTAGCCAAAATTTTATTTTTAGAGTCTTTCCGTGTTCACCATAAACAAGGTAGCGACCTGGGTTTTGAGCATAATGGCCAGGCTTATCAGTTGCCCGAAGTATTCACTCACCAATATGTTGAAAACAATGGAGATAAAGCGGTTGAACTGATTCAAGCGGCTTTTGACCATTTTAAATTACACCCTGATTATGTCGTTGTTAACGATGCAGGTGAAGCTAACCCTATTTTTGACGTTAAAACACATCTTCGATTAGAAAAGCCACGAAACTACGAAACCTTATTAAAAGCAATTCAAGAACTAGGGTCATTTAACGATGAAAGAAGCGGCGAAACCCGCCAAGGAACGCTTGCTGATGTATCTGCAGATTTCCTTGGTCGTGTTTTTGATGTCTTCTTACGTGCTAATTTTGAATCTAAAGGTGGTTTAGGTATTTATTTAACACCCAAACCGGTAAAAGATGCCATGTTAGATATGGTTTTTCATGATATTGAAAATGACACCAACGCCGTAGCACAAATTACTTCGGGACAATTCCGTTTCTGTGACCCTACTTGTGGTTCATATGGTTTTGGCTCAGTAGCCTTAAGTCGCGTGAAAAACTTTCTGCACACAGTTGCTGGATTATCCGACCAAGAGCGTGAACAACAATTTAACCACTTACTAGAAAATGGCTTTGTTGGGGCTGATGCTGCACCACGTATGGTCATGCTGGCGCGTGTGAATATGGCGCTTCAAGGTGCGCCAAAGGCGAAAATATTCTACACCGGTAACTCACTTACAACACCATCTCTCAAAGCAAATAGTTTTGATTTAATCTGTACTAACCCACCGTTTGGTACCCCTAAATTTAAATCAGATAAACGCGGTAAAGAGTCGAAAAAATCTTATGAAGCAGATATGGAGCAAGTATTAGGTGGCTTTCGTCCTGCTGAAGAGGTTGTTGATTCATACAACGCTTATTACGACCACACCAAGATGACCTGGGAAGATACGGGCCCACTTGAGTTGAATGACGATGGCTCTCCAGTATGGGCGGGCTTTCGTACCGACTTACGCAATGTATCCACAGGTAAAACGGCTAAATATGAATTATTTCCAAGTGTTTCAGGCTTAGCTCTGGGCAGTAAGCCCAGTAAAAGTGGTGAATGGAAACCGGTTAAAGGGGGCTCTATTGACCCTGCGGTTTTATTTATTGACCGCTGTTTACAGCTATTAAAACCCGGTGGCCGTTTAATGATAGTACTACCAGACGGTATTTTGTGTAACTCAGGTGATCGTTATGTTCGTGAATACATCATGGGTAAGAAAGATGAAAAAACGGGAGAATTCAGTGGTGGTAAGGCAATAGTTAAGGCTGTGATTTCTCTGCCATCAGATACCTTTAAGCTATCTGGTACAGGGGCAAAAACCTCAATTCTTTACTTGCAAAAGCGTCCTGCTAGCGAAGCACAACCTGAGCAGTTTTTACCTGAGCCGCAAACTGATGTATTTATGGCAGTTGCTGAAACCCTAGGTTACTTGGTAAAAAATAACATCGAAGATTATGCTGCTGGTGTAAGCAATGATTTAGACCCAATCGTCGCCGCCTACAAGCGAGGTGAGTGATGTATTACACTAAAGTGTTATCATCATTAGATGATAGGCTTGATGCTGAATTTTACAACCCTGAAGCGCTGCGCTCGATACAACGAATGAAGGATGTAGGAGAGGTTGTCACATTAGGCTCATTAATATCAGAAGGTTATCGTGTTGTTTACCATGGGACTGACTCGATTAATGGCCTTGATAAAAGTCAGCTATTACCCTTTTTATCTCCTACTCAAATAGATAAAGAGGGAGCAATTTCATTTGAAATTACAGATCAACTCCCTATGCACTATAGAGAATCTTATCCCAAAGGCCTTGCGAAAGAAGGAGAGTTACTCGTCGAAGTCAAAGGGAATGTGGCTAAAGTAGCCGTTGTACCAAGTATTTTCCCTAAAAACTTAATGGTAAGTGGATCGCTTTATAAAGCTTCAATAGACTCAAGCAAAGCTGATATTCATTACGTATTAGCATTTTTAAAATCGGCTAATGGACAGGTACTAAAAAACCGTTTAACCAGTAATACCATCATCAACTACATAGCAAAAGAAGCGTTATATTCAATCCCTGTATTCAAGATCTCGATGGTTGCTCAAAGATACATTGGCAATAAAGTTCGTCAAGCTGAGGCTATACGTATATGGGCTAAGTCTGTGGAAAAAGAAGTTACTGTTTTCCACCAGCAATTTATTCCCTCACAAAATAATTTGAATTTCAATAAGAAGTTTAGGCGTGTTAAAACAGGTAACATGACAGAGCGTTTCGATGCACACTTTTATCCTGCTGTTGTTGATGATTATTTTGCCGATAAAGAAATGTTACCACTCTCTAACTTGGGGAAAATTGCACATATATTTAATGGTCAAACTCAGCCTGAATCTTCTAATACAAATACGTGTGAACAAATAACAGTAACAAACCTTTCCCCAACTTTTTTGATTAAGGAACCAAGAGTAGTTGTAGCACCAGGTTCCAAGGATAAATTTACACATCAACACGATTTATTGATGTGTAATGCGGCCCACAATAAAGCGTATATTGGTCGAGATCTCACATACTGCAGCGCAGATATAGGCGTGCTGCCATCTACAGAAGTGATGGTGATACGTGTAAACAGAAACTTTGTGCCTGCTTCTTACATCAGAACCTATTTATTATCGAAGGTTGGTAATGTCCAGATCCAATCGACTATTCGCGGTATCACTGCTCACTCATATCCTAATGATGTTGCTACATTAGAGATTCCTCTGCCAGTAGTTCCAAATGAGCTAAATGAGCGCTGGTTTGCAATGGATAATTTATTAGCACAAGCCGGATTAGCATGTGAAATTGCGACAAAATTGAATGCTACAGCTAAACTCCTTGTCGAAGCTCTTATAAAAGGCACTGTTAATGAAGCTGAGTTAACTGCGACTCAAGAGGCATTGGACGGAGGAGAAGACTCACTAGAACGAATCCTGTTTAAGCGCATAAATACTGATGGAGTTGATGGTGAAGGTGAACAGTTGTTTGACGACATTGACCAAATTTATGACTTACTGGCACAAGTTACTAAAGAAATGCAGGAGGCCTAATGACAACTCCATCATCACAAATATTTAGTGCCGAGTTGCTGCTAAACGGAAGTGATTTGCTAACGAAGTTAGTTAAACCGTTAGAACGTTTATTAGCTAACGGCTGCGCTATTATTCAAGATAAAGCGTTATGTGATTTACTACAAGGCTTGGCTTACCCCTGTGATGATGGCAAACACTGGGTCGCCAGCGAACAACTATTAACGGGGATCGCTGAACTCGGCTCTAGTTCGCAATTAATTGCTGCAGTTATGGCGTGTGATAGTCACTTTCGCCAGCCTTGGTTAAATATTATGGCAGCGCGCTGCAAAGAAGCAGCAGAATTGAGTGACTCACTACAATTGGTTGAAAGAGTTCATCAACTTGGCGAGGCAAGTGATTGGGTTGTAGCCGCTTTGCCCAACGCTAGTCTAAATGCTACTAACTATAGCGCCATTGAACGTGAAATGTTGGGAACACAAGCTGAAAGTATCAGCGCCGTACCGGTGTTAACTAGAGTGCTCGCGATGGCGAATCAATTAAGCCAATGGCGAAGTCAAACTTTACCCCTATTAGCGCCTACTTCGCCTAATGGGCAACGTCCCGATATTGATTGGGTGACAGGGCGTTTATTGCCCACACCAAAAACAACGTTAAAGCTCACCCCTTATCTACTTGCTGCTCTCTTATCAAAAAGCGCGGAAAACTTATCTGCGGTTGAATCAACCACGTTTAATCAAAAGCAATTTGATCAATTACCACATGATGATGCGAAAACTCGTAGTGATGTCGCACTCGACTGGGTATTAACTTCTCCTTGGGCATTTTTACTTGCCGCCATTAGCTATGAGCAAGACATATGGGCTAGTGAAGGACTCGGAGGGTTTATTTTAGAGCTGCCTGCGGGACAAAATAGTGTTAAACCAAGCCTAGTTCAGGTCTTGGTCCTTAACCGTGAAGGAGATGAAGTATTGTGCGGCAGTTTAGCACAATTTATTCGACGTATTTTGGCCGAGTTATCTATGGCAATTTTTCCTGCTGCAATTGGTGACAATGAATTAGAGCAACAACTTGGGGAGGTTATTGAGCTGTTAATCAAGCGACAAGTATGGCAACACCGTGATGGCGCTAGTGGCGAACTTGATTATTACCAAATTAACCCGCAATTTGCTGATGCTTGTTATCGGATGAAAGGCCAACGAGCTTTTGCCTTATATGGCAAGAAATTACGTGAAGCTATTCGCACTCAAGCATTGCGTTGGCGCCAAGAACAGCAATCATTAGTCAACCAAGCTAGTACAACAGATGTCACAACAAACTACACCAGCAGTAGGCCGGTTAAGTTTTTAAAGGATGTATCGTAATGACAACAAAAAATACTATTAATGAATCTCAAGCCGTTTGGGATGTACTTTCAGGACAACATAACTGGGCGGCTACCGGTGTCTCTGATTATCCTTCTAAAGATCCCTTAGTTGGACAAAGTAAATTTTTTAATCGTTACCGTACCTTTATTAAAACGATTGACCATGAAGATGATAAATTTGCCCATGTATTTGCTGTTGAAGGTGAATGGGGGCGCGGTAAATCACGATTAGGCTATGAACTTATTGCGCAGATTAATGACTGTTCTAAAGGGTGGTATGTTCGAAATTCTGCTGGAGAATTAGAAAGCGCTGAGTTATTTGATGATGACAATAAGCGAGATGAATATTTAGGTTTGTATATACGGTATTCACAAATTGTCTCTAAATTTCAAAATACGGATAACTGGTTTGCTTATGGTTTATATCAGGCATTAATACCCCTGGCGACCAAGCAGTTTGATGGATCTATTCAATCGAGTATTGCTAAACAAGCATTACAGCGTATTGAACCCGAGGGGTTTGATGCAAAAGAGCTGGCTAAGCTTTTAATGCTGGAACAGCAGTTTTCAGATGAAGAACTTTATTACAACTTAGCGAAAGATGAGCAAGGTAATGCCATTACCGTTACCCAGCTGGTGGACTCCGCATATCAATACCTACAAAAGTTCGGAATACAATACATTCTGATTGTGCTGGATGAGTTAGAAACGGTTGCAGAGGCTGCAACGTATGGTTTAGATAGAGACGATGCGTGTCAACTTGATGGGGAAGCTATTCGTTTAATTGGTAAAGCAATTAAAGAAGAAGATCCTCGACGTAAATTACCCTGGTTACGCTATGTCGCCCTTTGCTCGCCATTATTAGGGCAGCAACTACGAGAAATTCAATCTACGGCACGTCGTTTTGAGTTAGTTGAGCTAGAGAACAATGCTTTTGCCGATGTTTCAGATTACGTTATAAAACTCCAAGAAAGTAATAAGCTTCGTCATCAGTATCCACTTGGTTTAGTGGAAGCTGCATACGCCATGAGTGGCGCTAACTTTGGTTGGTTCAATGTAGTGATGGCAAACATTGATGTAGAACTGGACAAATATGCCGATAGTGGCCAACAATTCGGTAATGTTGGAGAGTTGTTTGACAAGGTACTAGAGAATTCTGGTCGTATTTCAGATCATGTATTAGATCACAACGCTATTGAGGGCATTCAAACAACAGATAAAGCCTTGCTCAAGCAGGCACGTGATTTACTCTTTGCACAATTACCAAAGGCTTTAGATCAAGAGCATCAACACTTAATTAAGTTACAGCCACTGGAAAACGAGTACAACGAACCAATTGTTAGTTTATACCGCAAGGTTGAGTGGCCAATGTTGGATTGTCGGCAAGCACTTGAACAAGGTAAGTTCCGTCGTGATCGCGATGAATGGTTTTACCCAAGTGTCGACCAAGGGCTAAATTTACAGGCCTTACGTCAAAATTTGCGAACTTTTGCGATAAATGAGAGTGGAGATGAAAATACATTTTTACTGCCTCTAGACATCCAAGAATTTCGTCACCTTATTAGCCTACTGTATAGCCATCCTGCGGCTGAGTTTGCCGCAGATGCACTTTGGAAACGCTTCTTCGGTGATACACAACAACTAGATGCTGAAGATAAAACCCATATTGGACCAAGTGTGGCTATGTTACTGCGCTTAGATATGCGTTATCGCTCTCAACAGCAAAACTCAATGATCTTCCGTGAAGTGGGTTTTGCAGATGCTCATGAAAAAGCGATGTCACTATTAAAAAGTGAAGCTGAACGGTCGCCATTAGCAAGGCGCCGCACTCGGTTATTAGGTTTGTTTCGTTTACTCGATAGAGATTGGGGCTATAACCAAGAGGCATTTGCTAATAAGAAAGACTTGGCTATTCAGTTTACTAAAGCTGGAGGCGGACGAGGAAGCTTTTCGGGATTACAGTATTGCGAAGGATTGAAGTTACACCCCCAAGGTAAAGCAGCATTTGCTTGGGTGGATAGTAAAGATGAGCTTGCACAATTAAATACAGAAATTTCTCGTCAATATGCTGATATGGGCAGAGTTCCTGTTGTAGCATTTACCGGTTCAATTGGTGTGATGGATGACTATGCCAAAGGTAGTGTTAATGATGATTTAAAAGAGAATATTTTACTATATTACCTTAATACTAGTGAAATCGATGTCATTGAGCGAATAGGGTTGGATCTGCGCCTGCAAAATGGGTTTGACCTTAATGAAAAGGTGTTTACTTCTAAGTTCAAAAATCGCCTAAACAATATTCGTGATTATGCCTATAACCGTATAAATGAGTGGAGACAGTGGCTTAATGAGCGAGGTTTGATTGCCTGGCCACTCAAACCTTCTGGACGTATTAATGAAGATGACCGTGATAAGCTATTTCAAGCCTGGCAATTGCTCCTGATTAAAGGAGGTACCAAAATCAATGGTCTGAATGATATTTTACCTGAGCACGGAATTGATGCTGCTGATATCCGTTCTGTTTTTAGTCGTTTAACCTTAAGTGGCAAAGTTCTTCAAAGTGGGTACCAATCTCATGAACATGCTGGTTTATTTAGTGACATTGATCAACCAGCTCAAGCCCAAGCTCGGGTCCCTGCCTTTTTAGCGGAAATAGCTAACCCTAAGAAAGCAAAATCTTGGACGTTAGACCAAGCACAAGAGCAATGGTATTGGGGTTATCTTTGGTCGCCAGCAAGCCAAGGCTTATCAACTAAAGCGGTATTTAGCGATTGGATGTGGCTTTGTAGCCAGTTGAATTTAATGAAGATAGACGATCTATCTGCTAAAAAAGTTAAATGGATGCCGATTACACGCTTTGATATTGAAGATGGTGAGTTAGGTTTTGCAAAAGCATGGTTTTATGGCGAAGCAAGTGATAGTTATACCGCCCGAGTAGAATCACTCAGAGAAGTATTTGGTGAAGACAAAATACCGGGCTTATTTGCAAGCCTGAAAGCCACACAACATGGCACTGAAACGACTAAGGCAGATAAGCGACTTAAACTGGCAACTGAACAGGCAGATATACTGCGCCACAAAGAAGAAAATCTCAGCCAAAATTTAGCCGATGTAATCGCTGAATTCCCTGAATTATTGCGCTTACGCGAACAAGTGTTATTCCATGTAAGGTCGGTACGAGACAGTAGAGATTCAAGTGTAGATATGCGTGGTGAGCAAAGGATTCGATTAGAGGATGACAAGCGTTCTTTGTTTGTTCGTATTGAGCAAGCTAATCAATTTGCACAATTTATTCAATCATCTGCTGAGCGTATAAATACAGCTTGTAAAAATGTGACCGAAAACATTACGGATAATCCATTAGCTGAAGCCCCTTTTCCCCGTAAGCTTTTTACCATATCTTTAGGTAAGATCAGCAATATACTTCAAGGTGCGATAAAACAATCACAGGCAACAGAAACCCAGCGTATTGAGTATCAAGGATCAACTGAGACGTTGAATTTCTATCTGCGTACATTGCAGCTTGATAAAGTTTCTAATCGTTTAGACGACTTAGCAAGAGAAGTTGGTGTTGATATTCGTAGTGGCACTAATCGCAGCTTTGATGACATCAGTGGTTATATTGTTCATGCTTATCGTAGCTTACTAAAAATGTTTGCAGATATAACGAATGAATTTGAGCTATTAAACGCTAAACTTTCTAGTATAAGTCAACAGTTGGGTGATTCACTGCCAAATGGTTACCCACATACAGAACATCCTAAAATGATAATGACATATCAAGATACCTTGCTTGATATTAGAGAAGCATTACAAGATCTAGATGAGCAAGTAGATGTTTTTTTAGACAAATTTACAAGTGATGCTAGAACAGGACAATTTGCCGCAATTAAAGATGTACCTGCTAGGTTAATGAAGCCTATTACAGCACAATTAGGAGTTTTAAAGGGTAAGGTTAGCATTGTTGAATCAGATGTTAAGCACTATCGAAGTAGCGCGATTGAACAAGCAAATCAAACACTTCGTCCACAAGTATCACCATTGTTGACCTCACTAGGCTCACCAGGGTTGTCTGTGATTAAAGACGAAGATGTTGCTAAATTATCATTATCCGAGCTAACTTTAGAACTAGATTGTCGCACTATTGAATGGCGAAAAATAGCAGAAAAAGCCCTAGAAGGAACAGCAATTTCAGTTGACCGTTGGATTGATATCTCTTCTGAAATGCTAAAAAAATCTCAGCCAAAACTTTCCTCTGAAGAGCAAAAGGCGCTAGTTGATAAAGGTATTCTTAAACTCCAATTTACATTTGGAGGCGCTTGATGAGCTTTTATTTAGCTTTGTCACTGATGAATCACAGGCGTGGACGCTTTTTGACTTCTTTGTTAGGAGCATTACCTTTAAACGAAACTTTACCTAATGAGGGCTGCGTACTCATGATCGGTAAAGATTTTCAACAGTTAACAACAGGTGAAAAGCAAATTTGGCAGGATTGGGTTCAGTCATCTGGGCATGTATTAATGTTACTGCCTCCTTACAATTCAGGACTGATTGATGAAAAACTTGATTGGCAGATTAAGTTTACCGAGCTGGTATCTCCATTGGAGAGTTCATTGACTCAGTTACTGGGATCTGAAGTAACACAAGAGCTATCAGCTAGGAAAGGCGTT
Organism: Pseudoalteromonas sp. SG43-3; assembly: GCF_014164385.1. Classification (NCBI taxonomy): domain Bacteria; kingdom Pseudomonadati; phylum Pseudomonadota; class Gammaproteobacteria; order Alteromonadales; family Pseudoalteromonadaceae; genus Pseudoalteromonas; species Pseudoalteromonas sp. SG43-3. Next base: position 13,995 of record NZ_JACJFC010000030.1, on the reverse strand, counting down.
AGTGAACGTAATATGGGTCACTATTGGGGCGCATCAGCTTTTAATACTCGTTACGATAAACATCATGCTGCATCAGGTGTTTTTGCCGCAACTTGTTTACCTCTTTGGTCTATTTCACTGCTTGATAAGTCGGACCTCTTATTAGAATGGTTTACATTTTTTGAGCAATTAGCCGGGACGCCCAGCCAAATAGAATTGAATGCAACCGAAGAGCTAGTTCAGCTTAAAAATATCGATTATTCAATAATGGCTTGTATTTTAGCGTGGGATCTAACATCCGCTAATAAATTGATGGCGCATCAGGCTGACCAAACATTTCCAATATTTCAGTTTTTACCTTCAGATGTAGAAGCTGGTTTTGAGCGCTTACAATCTATAGGGTACATCGATACCAAAGGATTAACTTCTTCAGGATTAGCAGCACTTAAAGACAGTACATTTTGGCTTTATGCAGAACAGCTAAAGGAGCGAACAGTATGAACAAGCAAAATTTAGCACAGTCTCTCGCAATAGAGTCACAAATAAGATTACCTGGTAGTGCAGGTCGGCTACTTCAACAGATCAGGGATGTACTTGCCGTAGCTCCTTTATTTAAAAAAGCGGGGTTAGTAAAACGCGTTGAACGGCCAAAAATGATTGATTTATCGGTATCTGGAATTGCTACTCATTCTTGCATCAAAAATGCTTTAGGAGGTTATATTTACGCCTCGGGAGCGGTTAGAACGGATATGCGCATTGATCAAAATCAAGTTAGTACTGGTGGTAATGATTCTGTTTCTGAGCTTGATGATATCGACTTTGAAGCTCAAAGAAAGCGCCTTGATTTAGTAGAAATTCGTCAGGCTTACCAGCTTGTAGAACGTCAATTAAAACAAGGAGAACCAAGCCAACTTATTTTATTAGACACACCTTTATTTCTTGACCGAGCGATGACGCCGCTAGATAGAAACCTAAGTCATGTAGCCGAATATCAGCGAACAAAATCTTATATTTCTAAGTTTTGGCTGGAGAATCGTGTGGATTTATTTCCATGGAATACAAACGGTCCAGTTCTGGCCAGCATTGTTGCTGAACGATTCAGCGCCATAATTAGTATTGCCAAACAAGACTTACGTACTGAAGAAGGCCGTAAACACCTCTTGGTGACAGATGAATTAGATAATACCCAACTTGATAAATTAGCTGATTTAGAAAAACGGCTTTCAGGTATTGGTGACAAACGCTTCATTCATGGAATACTAGGTGCGTTTACTCGTACGATGGCTTTTAGAATGACTGAAAACCGCTCTCGTATGGAACCAAGTGAAGCGGTAGAAGCTGGGGTTATTGGCTTTCATTACAGGGGGGGGCATAGTGGTCAAATTCAAATGGTTCAGTTAGCTGGTGAGGCGCAGGATTGGGATACTAAAAAACTTGATGCTGTTGCATGGAAACTAATGTCTCTTGATATTCAAGGGCAGAGTAAAGCTAAGCCTTTGCCTCAGTTATTGGCGATGCAACAACTTAAGATGTTGGATAAATTTGTTGAGTATTATCGCCAGGGACTAAGTGACGCAATAAAAAATAATGATGTTGAAGACACTTGGCTGTCTGGATTGGATGAGGAATAAAAATGAAACATAGTGTATTAGGTAAATTAGTAGGCAATACGGGTGAAGCCAATAAGCTCACTATGGTTGTTGAGAATTCTTTTTCAGTTCGACGTGGGGAGTTTGTTCGCATCATGCATCAAGAGCGAAAAGATGAACCTGATGTTGCTGTTCTTGGCCGTGTAAATAAGCTTCATCGTTCGAACATGCTATTCAATTCGGGTTTTGGTGACAGTGTTACTGAGTTAGAACTTTTGCCTGGCGCTAATATGACCGGCGAGAATATGCATGCAACTATTGAACTAGTGGGTTATCGAGATCCTGCTACGAACCAAATTAAAATACCGCGCCGTCCGTTAGATCCTGGAGCAAAAGTTGAAACTGTTGATTTTCAATTTTTAAGCAAATTTTACGAGTTTAAAGAAGATAGCAGTCTCCATATAGGTAACCTAGTTGGTTATGAGAGAGGGGAAAATACTGTTCCTGTCTACTTAGACGTTAATAAATTAGTGACCGAGCATTTGGCGGTATTAGCTATGACTGGTTCTGGTAAATCTTATACAGTTGGCCGGATTATTGAGCGCTTAGTTGCAATTAATAATGGTACTGTTGTTGTGTTCGACCCCCATGGTGAATACGGTCGAGCTTTATCTAAAGGCGAACTTCAATTTAGTGATGATCTCGATACGGTAGAAGACAGTCGAGATAAAACCGCGCTACCTGAAATTAAGGCGATGTTCGAAAAGCTTCAAGCCGCTGATGCTGGTATTCAAGTATATACCCCACAAGACGACGCCTTTAATCACAAGTACGCCGGGAAAAATCACCCTTTAGCATTGCAGTTTGATAATTTTGAAATGGATGATATTTCAGAAATATTACCCGGCTTAACAGAACCACAACAACGTGTACTTGATGTGGCAATTCGTTATTGGCGTAGTGCTGATAAAAGCACACCACGCGATATAAATCGCTTACGCTTCTTTTTAGGTGATGGTATTGAAGAGTTAAGGAATTGGGATGACTTATCTGAAGCCGAAGCTAAAGCTTTGAATGGTCGCAGTGCTGCCGTTGCTTCAATGAAGCTAAGTCGTGTACTCAATGAAGCTAAAAGTTTTTATTCGGCTGCGATGAAAGAGCCAACCGATATATATCAAATGGTTGGACGTGCTTCTAACAAAAAAGGACGTTTAATTGTTGTGGATCTTCAAGGTTTAAGTGATACCGCCAAGCAAGTTGTTTGTGGTTTGCTTTCAAGTGAGATATTGAGCGCAGCATCAAGTAAAACAGATAAAACCCGTCCATGCTTCTTGATATATGAAGAGGGGCATAATTTCGCCCCTGCTGGTGGTAATGCTGTAAGTCATCGCATAATTAAAAAGATTGCAGGTGAAGGCCGAAAATTTGGTGTTGGTTTTGGTATTGTGAGCCAACGACCATCAAAACTTGATGCTGATGTTACTTCTCAGTGTAATACACTGATTACTATGCGTTTAAAAAATCCAGACGATCAACGCTTTATTGCTAAAGCATCGGATATGGTAAGCAAAGCTGATTTGGATGAATTATCTAGTCTATCTACTGGTGAGGCTTTAGTTTGCGGTCGCTCAATCCCAGCTCCTTTGTTAGTAAAAGTGGGGACGAAGGCACTTATACACGGTGGTGAATCTCCAGATGTTCTTAGTATGTGGGAACGTTTTGATGGCTGATGCAATTTCTCGAATCAAAGCTGAAATAAATCAAAATGCATTCATTGATAATACTTTTCCTGCCTTAACGACTTGGGGAGTAAAAGATGAGGATGTTTTGATTCACAGCTTAGGGTGTAGTGTATGGAATACATTAGGTCACCAGCTAGGCTATATGGCAGTTGTTGAGGCTCCAGCACCATCCGGAGCTGGAAATGAAATACGTTCAGATTCAGTGTGGTTTTCCTATGTCAGTCAACAGCCAGAAGTTGTGATTGAGTTTGAACGATATGAAGGTTCAAAAGCTGATAAATCAAAATTAATATCAAAGCTAATGAACTTGCTTGAAGCCTATCATCGTTGGGGAAAGAAACCTTCGCTTTTAATCTTATCGTTTTGGAGCAAAGAGGTGGTTTCGGCACCTGACATTCGAGAATTAAAGAAAATAGTAAAATTTGGAGCCTGTAACAGTAACGGAGTGTTTATTCCTGGTGTAGAAGATGCTGAGCTATTAATGAATCGGTTTTTTTTTGAAGATAAAACAAATCAATTATTACATTTACAATCTGTTAGTTTTTTGGGGGCCTAATGAATCAATTTGCAGGATTATTTTTACCAAAAGCTAATAAACAGCTTGGTGATAGATATCATTTATTTCAATGTTTAGGGGATGGAACTCATGGTTGGGTATATCGTGCAGAACGATTATCTGATGGTCAAATTGTTGCAATAAAAATTCCTAAACAAAATTCACAACCAGATCGTTTACTTGCTGAAGGCAAAGAACTTATTGGACTGGAACCACATCATAATGTCATTCAAGTTTTTGATATGGGCAGGATCCCTTCGGAAAAACATTTGTATGTGATAGAGATGGAATACTTTCCTAGTGAAACCTTGGCGCAAAAATTAGAAAACCGTTACTTTCATTTATGTAATTCCGACAAAACTTTTCCAGGAAATGAATATGAGTGTGTAGCGGTAAATTCACCTAAATACTATTTCCATATATTCGATCAGGTGCTTGAGGCAATAGAGTACCTTTCAAATTTAAATCCACCGATATCTCATGGTGATATTAAGCCGCATAATATTTTGATAGGTCAGGATGATTTAGTAAAGTTAACTGACTTCGGTAGTTCAGCTTTGCCATTAGAGTTTTATGTCCGTACTCGTGAAAACGGAGGGACAGTTCTTTATTCTGCTCCGGAGTTTTGTGATTGTGGCTCACGAAAAGGTACTACTGAGGAGCTATTGTCAGGTGATATCTATAGCCTAGGAGTATTGTTGTACCAACTAATGACTGGATGCTTACCACATGACACCCAAATAGAAGTTAGAAGTCATGCTCCTTTTGCTAAACCGAGTGAGATTAACTCAGGCGTGTGTCCTGAGCTTGAAATAGTGATATTAAAATGTTTAAGTAAATTGCCTAAAGATCGCTATTTATCTATTCAGACGTTAAAGGCTGATTTCGAATTTTCCAAACAAAAACAAGCAGTCTATACCGCACCAAAGGGAGCTTTAATAGCTTCAAATTCTCCACGGAAAGATTGGTCAAGCGAAGTAACTCAAGCGCTTGAAGATACTGATTACCAAGCTGCGGCAAGAACAGCTGAACTTGAATTTAAGCGAAGTCATAATTGCTATGCATTATTTCTTCAATGTCATTCTCTATATCGTGATGAACGATGGAAAGATTTAGAGAAATTGATAATCGAAAATCTTCCAACCTTTATGCAGCTTGACGATAGTGATATATCATCAGCGCGTGTGATTGCTATAAAAGCGATGTTAAAATGGAGAAATATCGATTTAGCCCAAGAACTTATCGATGTTGCTAGGCAACAGGATCCTGATGACTATGATATTTCTTTGTGTTATGCATCATTGCTTGGCATGAACGCGAAATATGATGATGCTAAAAAAGAATTGGAAAAGCTAAATCGTGTTTACCCAAGGCAACAGAGTATTCTAAAGCGCTTATTACAAGTATGTGAGCAACTGAGAGATTACAATACGTCAGCAGGTTATTTGCGTGTGCTGTTAAAGATAGTTAAATCAGATGAAAAGTTAAACCAAAAACGACAGCAGTATGAACGTTTGGGGGTTTGGTAGCCAATAATTAAATTAAAAATTGTAGTAGATCAGACCTGATCTACTACAACTAATTCACCCCTGCATTAATACGAGGTATTTATTACTTCGCAGACAACTTATAAAGACGATTTAGCCGTTCATCCAGCTTTGAACTTTATTTTGGATTATTAATGCATCTAAACTCCCATCCAGACCATCATTAGTAACTATCAAGTTTCCAACAGATTCTGATATACCTGCACTTTCATAAACAGATTTCTTTTTGTCCCAACGATCTTTATACGACTGTAGACCTAACATTCCTAAGTGTTCTAAATAAACTGTCTTGCCCTGATGGCGTAAGGTGAAGTCAGGCTTATAAGCTTTATCCCCTATAGCTAATGGTTCCTCGTAGTTATATTCAACACCTAACTTGTCCAAGATGTTAGCTACAATTACTTCAGATTTAGACCTAACCATTTCACCGCGAATCGTTTTGTGGATTAACTTACTTTCAAAGTACCTTTTTTGATTGTTTAACTCAATTTCAACGATGTTAGGAATTTCAAATAAGTCGGTATATCGTTGTTTGGTATCTGAATGCCAGTCATGTGCATACTGTACTAGCTCCTCTATAGGCAAGTCACATAAAACGATTAGATTTTCTCTTTGACGAGAGAACGCCGTGTATAAAAGCTCTTTAGTTACTAATGAGCTTTTACCATAGATCACTATTATGGTTTTTCCAAAGCTTGAACCTTGTGATTTATGGACTGTGAGAGCATAAGCCAATTCCAATTTAGAGTCGCTGTTATCGCCACCAAAATCAGAGCTGCTATATGAAAAAAGTTTTCCTTCAAATGAGCCAAACATAAAATTATATGAAGCAGGGTATTTCACGTTCTTAATAGCTCTACTTAATATTCCAAGTTCCCCATTTGCTATATATTCGGTTGTTTTATCCCAGGCACTGCGCTTTTCATTTCTATTTGATATAACTTTGTCACCTACAACTATGTTTTGAACTGACTGTGGTTCATATTTATTTTTCCGTTTCCATTGTTGCCAGTTTTCAACTGTAGGTTGTCTATATTGTTGATGTATCTGGTTGTTCAAATAATAGCTTCCAGCACCAATAAACTTTGTAGGAGATAAGATTTGCCAGTCTTCTATGTGTTTCCCTGTATTAAAATTCGTAAATTTACCATTTTTTTCAGCTCCTAAGCTCCTATTAAATCCTTCAAGATCATCCTTATTATCCATATCGGATACTTCCACTAGCTCCTCAAATAGCTTTTCTTCTAATTCATCTAAATTAGAAAATTTAACATACTTAAGACGATGGTCAGTTAGTTTGTTTTGAATGCGGTGAATAACATCTTTATCAGGTGAGTCTGTATTTGAAAATATCTGAGCAAATGATAAATCATCCCCTCCAATTCCTTGCCTCATCTCGGTTTCTAATATCGCAACGTTATCAAGATGATTATTTTCAAAATAATTGATTAAATCTACGAATGGACGTCCGGCCCCTATTGGTGGGAGTTGATTTGGGTCTCCGACAAAAATAACTCTTTCAGCATGGGGGTCAACAAGCTTAAGTATGCCAGCAAACATATCTTCAGTAAGCATCGAGCTTTCATCAATAATTACTGTTTTAGCAAAGCTAGAACTAGGTTCGCTTGGCAACTTATAATTCATAGTATTCCAGCTAAACCCTTTAGAACGAATCAAAAATTGGGCAGCCGTCATAAATTCGGCTTTAACATTACTATTTTTAAGTGAGTTTTCGAGCTGAACTCGTGCTTTACCTGTTGGAGTGATAGCTAGCACTCCCCCAGCTTTGATATCCTGTGAAGAAGTAAAAATTCCTAATGCTGAAGTTTTCCCAGTTCCAGCTTTCCCTAATAGCACTGATATTTTTGATAACTCTAACTTCTTTAAAGCTATGGCTTTTTCGTTTCTGGCTTGCTTGTCCTTTTCTGCATAATTCTCATTAATATCACCAAACTTTTCATCAATAATATTTTTCCAGTCTTGCTGACTTGAAAAAGAAGAATTAATGCGACTTTTAATAACCTCTGTTACCAGTTTTTTATAGTCTTGATATTCATTTAATTTAACGTACTGGTTGGATTTATTGACATATAAATCACCCTCTTGTAAGAAATCAAGAATACCTTCAATTTTTTCTGTCTGAAAATCAGTTTTAGAATCCAAAGGAAGTTCGTTAATCTTATTAACAATCTGATCATAGCTAAGTAATGTATGTCCTTTGTTTTTAGCCCCCATCAAAACAAAGATCATCATGGCTCTAAATCTATGCTTATCGCTCTTTGTTCTCATCTTAGTAGGTTTGGTAAGTGGGTGATTATTTTCTACTAGGGAGTTAACAAAAAGGGCATTATCTATTTGGGCGATAGAAATTTGATGTTCTTCTTTTTCATACCTACTTAGTTCAAATAAAAGATAAGGGTTATCAATGATCTTGAGAGCATTATCTTTCTGTGTACTCCATACATATTTAGATTGTTCAATTGATAGGTTTATTCTTGATAATAATTCAAATAGCTTTGTTTTATTGTCATCTTGTAGTACTCCAAAAAACTCATCTTCCTTCTCGGCTAAGCTATCATCAAGTTTCTCATTTTCAGTTTCTTTCTCTCCTGAAAAGTACAATTTTAACTCTGGGATCAAATCGTTTTTAGATGTGTCAATATAACGAGAAACATCATAACCATAGCGTACTCCAAAAGCTGACAGCACTGATCCCAAACCAGGAAAAATCCCCCTTTGATTCCAAGTTCTTTTTAACTGTTTATCAATATATTCAAGATGAGTATTAACCCACTCTTGATTAGCCGTTTGTAGGTTAAGTTTAGCTATGTTTACTAATACGATTTTCGCTTGATTTAGAACATCTATAGCTGCATCAAAACTAACCCATTCTGCGGTATATGAGAATTCAGCTCTAAAACCAGAGGGTTCAAACAGAGTAACTGTTGGAACATCAAAGTCAGGATGGCTTTTCAAGTATTCAGAAATTTCATGATAAGGCATTAAAAAGCCTTCTTTTCCGCCAACTCTTATTGAATGAGCAGCATTTGTTTCCCAAATATAGTTTTTCTCATCGCTAGTTCCATTGGATACATATTCACTAATTTCAATACTAGAGATCAAATTGCCTATACCTGCAATGACTCGTCGATTATCCTCGATAAATGGAACTTGTTTATAATAGGGAAATATTAACGACTGATTAGGCCTAACACCTGAGAAAAAATACTCAAATATACCTTTTTGCGACTCTCCATGTGATACCCATGCACTTGACCAGTTCAGCATCTGTTCAGTTTTATCTAGGTCAAAGTAAAAGTTGTAATATTGTTGTTTTTCACATGCACTTTCTTTTAAGGTCCATGAAAATGGGCGCAATAAGAATGAATACGGTTCCAGTTCAAAAGTGGTTTCTTCAAAGTGCTTAAACTTCTCATTACCGTTCTTATAAGGGTGGTTCATGTGAAGAGTAAGATTGTTCTCACTCATAAATGCAGCATTTTCAGTAATCCAACTTTGCATTTTTTCACTTCCAACTGACTTATAACTCGCTCCTTTATTTTTCTGTTCAAAATCTAGATCGCGAGATGCGGCAATATTAGAAATGACTTGAGCTGCTACGTTATATTTAGGGTTATTATCAACTCGACCTGTGTAATCATTATCTTTCCAAGGAATTCTTGTCGAGAAGTGTTGTACATAATTTACTTTTGACTTTACCTTGTCACTCATTTGGTTCTCCTTATAGAAATTCCTAGGACTATAGTCTTATTGCCTTTGCTAGTAGCTTATATTTATTGATTTTTGCAATCAGCTCTGTACAAAGCAACTTAATTTAATTTTTCTTATTGGCTGCTCAAACTATTTATTTTTAAAGCGAGCTTTGAAAGCGCTTCTTTCCGCTCATCTAAATAATCATGCTTATTATAAATTCCTTCGACACCTTTGAGCTTATGATTAAGGCAGCGCTCGGCGACATGACCTGGTGTTCCTTGCTGGGCTAGCAACGTACGGCACGTGCGGCGTAAGTCATGAACAGTAAAATGAGGCATATCATCCATTAGGTTAGGTGGTTGCTTCTTTTTGCCGGCTTCATGACCAAAGAGTTTTGTAATGGCACGATTAAGTGTGTCTGCGCCCATATGAGGTTTTTTACTAGTTCTGCGACTAGGAAACACATATTCAGAACCGAAGGCTCGTACTTTTAACTCTTCAAGCCAGGTAAGCACTTCAGGTGCTAAAGGAACGGTAAAACCAACATTGGTCTTACTTCTTTCTGCCGGTAAGTTCCATACCTCGCTTTCTAAATCAAATTCATCCCACTTAGCTTCGCACAACTCTGATTTACGAACGCCTAAGCAAACCAACAATAAACAGGCTAGGTAGTTCTCTCGACTAAAACTGTCGTTATGTTTTTTGGCTGTAGCAAAAAATTGTTTGAGTTCATCTTCACTCAATGCTCGTTCTCTGCTTTTTTCTACACCGCCAGCATCCTTAAAAGTAAAGGCGGCAGCAGGGTTGTAGGCGAGTAAATCGAGTTTTATGCCGTGATTGAATAACTGTTTACAATAGCCTAGTGCATCATTAGCAATAGCCAATCTACCTGAAGCCTTTATATCTTCTATCGTGGTACGGATATCTCTGGCGGTTACCTGGTCAATTTTAAATTCACCAATATGTGGGGCAATATCTTTGGTATAAATGCGTTTGGGAATTTTTGGGTGCTTGAGTCTAGCTTCAAGTGTTGGATACCAGTCTTCGAATAGGTCATCCACTGTTTTAATGCTTTCTTGCTCGGCACGTTTTTTTGCTAACAGCGGATCAAGGCCTTCTCTGAGTTGCTTCATTTTAGAAGCGGCTTCAAATCGAGCATCTTTTAACGAAAGATCTGAGTACTTACCCAGCGTCATTTCTTTACGTTTTTTATTGGAAGTGTAGCGAACCATCCAATAAGCTGAGCCTGACTTTGGAACAACAAAATACAACCCACCACCATCGGCGTAGCGACCTGCCTCTTCTTTTTTTATTTTAGACTCTAGTTCCTTAACCGTTAGGTTACCCGTAGTACTCATAGTGCTCCCCAAGCCTGATATCTCTTGGGATTCAGTTTACCCACCACTAGTGCTTTTGTAAACACCCACCTACCCACCAATTAACCCACCACTTAGGTATGGATTTTGGTGGGTAACTGTGAACGACTACGAACTGAGTTTTTAATTAATCCCTTTAAAATCAGTAAATAAAAGGAAGTTATGGAGCTTGTCGAATACTATTCAATATTTTGGATCTGCTCACGCATTTGTTCAATTAGTACTTTTAGCTCTACGGCTGCAGTAGTGATGTCACTATTGATAGACTTAGACGCTAGCGTGTTAGCTTCACGATTAAATTCTTGCATCATAAAATCTAAGCGGCGGCCACATGCACCTCCTTTTTTAAGGATTTTTTTAGTTTCTTTAACGTGAGACTTTAAGCGATCTAATTCTTCAGCCACATCTTGTTTTTGCGCAAGGTAAATTAGTTCTTGTTCAAGGCGTGACTCGTCAATGTTTGCTGTTAAGTCTTCTAGCTTTTGAGCAAGTTTTTCACGCTGCCATTTAGCAATCTCAGGCATATGCGTTTCTACAATTTCTACTTGCTCTAGAATTGCATCAAGGCGTATTGCTATCATTTCTTCAAGGTTTGCACCTTCATCGCCACGTGCAGATTTAAAATCTTCGATTACTTGATCAAGACCAGCTATTAATGCTGTATTAACGCTATCCATATCAAGCTCCTGTGCTTCCATAACGCCAGGCCAACGTAATATATCAACAGGGTTAATATCGCCATTACTTTGTTGTTGAACCCATTTAGCGCTATTTATTAGTTGTTCAGCAAGTGCTTGGTTAATTGATAGCTCGCCAACGTGGGCAGGATTTGTCACAAACTTTAAAAAGACCTCAACTTTACCGCGTTGTAAGTGTTTGCGTAAACGCTCACGAATAACTGGCTCCATGCCACGAAATTGCTCTGGTGCGCGTATAAATGTTTCAAGGTAACGCTGGTTTACTGAGCGAACTTCCCAAGTGCCAGTACCCCAATCGCCTTTTATTTCGCGACGCGCATAAGCTGTCATACTGTGGATCATGGATATTTTCCTAAATTTATAAATACAATATTATGATGATTATACCGTAACACTGCTTAAGCTCTAGGGAAAATTTAATACACTGAATATTTTGCATACAGCTATTTATTTAAATCAACATGGTATCTATACCCACATACACTTATAATGTCGCAAATTCTGAATTAAGGGGATCGTCAATGCGTCCAAGCGAAAGAACACCTAACCAAATTAGACCTGTTACATTTACACGTAATTATACTTTGCATGCTGAAGGCTCAGTACTTGTTGAGTTTGGTAACACTAAAGTACTTTGTACAGCTACTGTTGAATCGGGCGTTCCTCGTTTCATGAAAGGTCAGGGTAAAGGTTGGATCAATGCTGAATACGGTATGTTACCGCGAGCAACGCATACGCGTAATGCTCGAGAAGCTGCACGTGGTAAGCAGGGCGGTCGTACTATGGAAATTCAGCGCTTAATTGCACGTGCACTTCGTGCTGCTGTTGACTTAAAAGCACTTGGCGAAAACACAATTACCATTGACTGTGACGTTATTCAAGCTGACGGCGGTACACGTACTGCTTCTATAAGTGGTGCATGTGTTGCACTTGTTGATGCTCTAACACATATGCGTGCAAAAGGTATGATTAATTCAAACCCACTTAAACATATGATTGCAGCTATTTCAGTTGGTATTTACAAAGGCCAAGCAATTAGCGATTTAGAATACATTGAAGATTCAGCAGCAGAGACTGATATGAACGTAATTTTAACCGAAACAGGTAAAATTATTGAAATTCAAGGTACAGCTGAAGGCGAACCTTTCTCGTTTGATGAGCTAGATGAGTTACTTACTTTAGCTAAACATTCTATTCGCGAAATTATTGACGTACAAAAGCAAGCATTAGCATAAATAGGTAGGCCACAAGATATGAAAGATTATCAAAAAGAGTTTATAGAATTTGCTCTAGAGAAGCAGGTGTTAAAATTTGGTGAGTTTACATTAAAGTCTGGACGCACAAGTCCTTACTTTTTTAATGCTGGTTTGTTTAATACTGGTCGAGACTTAGCGCGTTTAGGTCGCTTTTATGCATCGGCACTCGAAGATTCTGCTATAGAGTACGATGTATTATTTGGTCCTGCGTACAAAGGTATTCCAATAGCGACAACAACAGCGGTTGCCTTAGCGGATCATCATGATAAAGATGTACCTTACTGTTTTAATCGTAAAGAGAAAAAAGCACACGGTGAAGGCGGCACATTAGTAGGCTCAGAACTCAATGGCAAAATTATGCTAGTTGACGATGTAATTACTGCAGGTACTGCGATTCGTGAGTCGATGGAAATCATTGCACAAAATGGTGCTGACCTTAGTGGTGTTTTAATTGCGTTAGATCGCCAAGAAAAGGGTAAAGCTGAATTATCAGCTATTCAAGAAGTTGAGCGTGACTTTAATACCAAAGTGATTTCAATTGTAAAATTAGCTGATCTTATCAGTTACCTTGAAAGCCAAGGCACAATGGATGAGCATTTAGCCTCAGTTAAAGCTTACCGTGATCAATACGGCGTAGCATAAATAAAAAGCCTTGCAGTGCGGGGCTTTATTTTGACCTTCATTCATAGAGTTTATTAATGAAAGATGTATTAAAACCGAATGGCTTAGGCCTCAAGCGTGTTTTCAAAGCAACCTATTGCTCTTACCTTGGCTTTAAAGCAGCATTTAAAGAAGAAGCAGCATTTAGGCAAGAGCTACTATTAAGCCTTATATTATTTCCTATTTCATTTTGGCTTGCTTCATCACTATTACACTGGGCAATACTAATTAGCTCACTGCTTATTATATTAATAGTTGAATTACTAAACTCCGCCATTGAAGCATTAACAGATCGAGTAAGTACAGAGTTACATGTATTGTCAGGTAGGGCCAAAGATATGGGATCTGCAGCCGTAACACTTACATTAACGATCGTATTGATCATCTGGGGTGTAAGCCTCTATATGAAGATCGTTTAACTCTACTTCTAATATAAAATAGGTTTGAACCCCGTTAGTTGTTAATAATTTGATGGTTATGTTGTATTTTTAACGTGTTTAGCTCAAATTCTCAGCGAACAGCACATTATTTCAAGTTTTCTTCAAAAAAGGGTTGATCTGTTTTTGGATCTCCCTATAATGCGACCCCACTGAGACGGGAAACAGCAACGCATAGCGAGGCACGAACAACTCAGGGTGTTAAGTAAAACTTAGATTGAATCTTTTTAGAAAGTTTAAATTTAAGTGTTGACAAAAAAATGGGAAAGCGTAATATGCGCAGCCCTAGCGAGATAAAGTTCAACTTTATAATCGCAACGTTCTTTAACAATATAAAGCAATCATCTGTGTGGGCACTCGTACAGATTGAGTTCTAACAGCCAACCTACTTAGGTAGCGAGGCAAAAAAATTAGAGTCTCAATTGAAAACTGAGTGACCAA